>CADAUB010000033.1 GCA_902790965.1 uncultured Eubacteriales bacterium
ATATGACAATGCTGTACAGGCTGAGTCTCATACCAGCCCTCGACTTTTGTAAGCCCCGGCTCCTTTATAGCCTCTGCTACATTCCCCTGATGTATCTCGGTATGAGCAAGTACGTTCCCCAGGAATTTCTCATGAAGAAGAGGCGCGCCCTCTTCCATCGCTTCCTGAGCATCGAGCACGAAAGGGAGTTCCTCATATTCAACACTCTTTTCAAGTGCGCGTATGGCTCTGGCCGCCGCTACTTCGTCTTCAGCCACCACAGCTCCGATATCATCGCCGTAAAAAAGCGGATGATCGGTCATTATGAGCCGATCCGCTATGTCCTGGTGGGCCGGGTCAGTCGACCATGGGTGGCCGGCGGTCGGGTAATAGTGCTTTTCTTCCAGGTCAAAGCACGTGAATACCCTGACTACTCCGGGTATTTTTTCCGCCTCTTTAGTGTCTATCTTCTTCACTATGCCGTGCGCAACAGTTGAGTGCAGCACCCGGATGATAAGCGCGCCCTTGTCACACATATCATCCGTATATTTGACACGTCCGATAGCCTTGTCATGCGCGTCGAGTCTGTTCACTCCTTGTCCAATATATTTGGCTGTCATGCTTTTTCCTCCTTACAGATCTGGCATTTATCCATATCAGCGAGATTCTGTATATTCTTCTCTGATGATTTTTATCATCACTTTGGTGACGAAATTGTTGTTGTCTGACTCTATGAATCTGTCGACCAGATCCATACAGATCTCGGTATCTTCGAGGCTGCATCCCTCGTCGAGCAAGCCTTCAGCAGCAGCTCGCAAACTGTCGAATGTCTCATATATCTTCTCGTAAGGGCCCTGGTGATAAGCCATCAGGAAATTGCCCAGCTCCACAGTGTGCATCCTGCTACTGTATTTTTCAAAGGCAGCTTTTTCGTCGGCCGGGATCCTTACCGCGAACGACTTCTCTTCTCCCCTGTAGAACACGAGTGTTGGATAAAGATAGAACATTTCATCCACGAAGATCTCCTCTATACCGCCTATCTCGATGTAGCAAATATCTTGCTCCGAGCTTACGAATGGCTGGTCGCATACAGCGTATTTCATCTCGCGGTCTACCATGTCAAATCTGTCAAGCAGCACCGACTCGGTCTTGAGGAGTTTTTCGTATTTTGAACGCATGATTTCCATGCGTTTTGTGAGATACTCCCGTGTGCTGTCAGGGTGTCTTTGAGGCAGGAATTCCCCGATATCATCGAGTGAGCAGTCAAGATGTCTGAGAAGCCGTATCATGCCCAGAGGATATATCTGATCGTAATTATAAGATCTCCATTTATTGTTCGGATTTCTTATCTCTGGAACCAAAAGGCCCTCTTTGTCATAATGTCTAAGGAGCTGAACATTGACACCAAACATCTCTGCAAGCTCGCCTATTCTCCATGTGTTGCTTCCGTTATTTTTGCCCATTTCTGCTCTCCTTCAGCCCGGAATTGAAACCTCCAAAATAATTATAAAATCATATATGTATCAAAACAAGAACATTTTTGGCAAAACCTAACACTATTTCAGTTTTGGCAAAAATCAATGTCATTGACCGCTTTGCATGCCTGTTTTACAATTGTATTGAGCCTCTGACGTTTCGCTTTCGGAACGCCTGGGGACAAGCCCCGCTTGAGGGCAGGAGAGAATACAATGAGCAAGATACTTATAAAAAATATAGACCGCATCGTCACCTGCGACGATGAAGACCGCGTGCTTGAAAACGCGTCGATACTTATCGAAGACAATCTCATAAAAGATATTATTGAAGGCGATCCCGGCGCAGACAGCCCGGCTGAAGATGTATCCGAGATCATCGACGGCAAGGGTCTGTGGTGCTACCCGGGTCTGATAAACACCCATCATCATCTCTATCAGGTGTTTTCGAGGAACATCCCCGATGTCCAGAACATGGAGCTCTTTCCGTGGCTCAAATACCTGTATGAGATATGGAAAAATCTCGTCCAGAACATGGAGCTCTTTCCGTGGCTCAAATACCTGTATGAGATATGGAAAAATCTCGACACCGATGTGATACGTCTCAGCTCTCTCACCGGCATGGGCGAGCTGATGAAGTTTGGCTGCACTACATGCTTTGACCACCACTATGTGTTCCCGCATGAGACCGGTGATCTCCTCGGTGCCCAGGCAGACGCAGCGGACGAACTCGGTATACGTATGTACCATTCGAGAGGCTCCATGGATCTCTCGGTGAAGGATGGCGGCCTGCCGCCAGACAGCGTGGTGCAGTCCACAGATGAGATACTGAAGGATTCCATTACAGCTATAGAAAAGTATCACGACACATCATACGGCGCCATGCACCGCGTAGCCCTTGCTCCGTGCTCACCATTCTCGGTCACGGAAGACCTTCTCAGGGAGAGCGCAGTGCTTGCACGTCAATACGGCGTACGCCTTCACACTCATCTTTGTGAGACTCTTGATGAAGAGAACTTCATGCTCGAGGCCAAAGGCATAAGGCCTCTCGCATACATGGAAAAGGTTGGCTGGATAGGCGATGATGTCTGGTATGCCCATGGCATACACTTCAACGATGAGGAGCTCAAGCTTCTTGCGGATACCGGCACCGGCGTGGCGCACTGCCCTATCTCAAATATGAAACTGTCATCGGGCATAGCACGCATATCCGAAATGCTGAAGCTCGGAGTAAAAGTCGGGCTTGCGGTAGACGGGTCTGCATCCAACGACGGATCATCCCTCATGGAAGAAATGCGAGTGGCGTTCCTGCTGCAGCGACTTAAATATTCCAATGACGCGGCCACGGCATACGACATCCTCAAGCTCGCTACTCGCGGCAGCGCATCCATACTTGGCAGGGATGATATCGGCCAGATCGCTGTAGGAAAGTGCGCCGACATGTTCTTGCTTGACAGTTCACGGCTTGAGCTGGTAGGTACTTCGCTCGATCCAAAAGCCGTATTCGGCACTGTTGGAGTAAAGCAGCCTGCTGAATATACTATCGTCAACGGAAAAGTTACAGTTCGCAGCGGAAGGCTCGTGAATATCGACGAAGATAAGCTCGCTACTGAAGCCGATAAAAAATGTATGTCATATTTGGGAATGTGAATGATATATGGAATTAAGTAATTTCAAAGGAAAACAAAATACAATAACAGAAGCTCTGCAGCTCGGCATCCCTGAGCACGCTGTCATCAGCCTGACAGGTGCCGGCGGCAAGACTTCGCTCATATTCGGATGGGCAAAGGAGCTCGCCTCAGAAGGCAGAAAAGTTGCGATCACCACAACTACCCATATGCTCAGCCCTGAACGCATGAAGGAAGAGACGGTCGACCTGTATCAGGGGATCGATGTATTCTGTTGCGACGGAACTGAGACGACCGGGCAGATAGATGATGCCATTGCTAAAAGTGATATCCTGTTCGTCTTTTCGCCTTGTGAAGACAGGCCATCACGGGTCACAGCCCCTCCCGATGCGATACTCAGCCATCTCTACGATGCCGCCGACGTCACTCTGATCGAGGCAGATGGTTCACGCCGCATGCCTGTCAAGTGGCCGGCTTCGTATGAGCCTGCCGTCCCGGATCGCACAGATATAACCGTTTATGTTGTGGGCCTTTCGGCGGTCGATCAAAAGACAGACGAAGTCATGTACAGGGCAGATGCCTTCCCAAAGGCACTTTGGCGCGATACCATCGATGTCAATCTTCTTCACAAGCTCATTTCGTCAAAAGATGGCGGACGCAAGGGGGTCCGCGGAGATTTCAGAGTCTTTTTGAACCAGGTCGATAATAACATCGACAGGCTCGCTGCCTCATACAGGCTGCAGCAGATACTCTCTGTCATGGGGATACAGACTGCATGGGGATCCCTGCTGGATCAGGGCTCGAATAATGAAGCCCCCGCTCCTGCTGCCTCTGATAAGGATATCGAGATAGCCGTAATACTTGAGGCCGCGGGAAACAGCACCCGTTTCGGGAGCAACAAGCTGCTCCATATAATGGACGATGGGCGCCCGATGGCAAGCTGCGTAATGGACGCGGTCTGCGAGGCTGAGAGCATGCTCCGCGAATCACAGCGAAGCGGAGTCAAAGGGATCCATAAGATACTCGTCACGCAGTACGAAGAAGTCGCTGCTCTCGCCCCGGATTTTGACACTGTGATGAATGAAAGGCCCGATCTCGGTATATCTCACAGCATGCAGCTTGGCATAAAGGCCGCGGGCGATGCCGATGCCTATATGTTCTGCGTGTGTGACCAGCCATTCATCAGGCCTGAAACCATACGCAGACTGATCGATGAATATAAAAAAGGGACCGCTGGCATCGTCTCCCTCTCATGGCAGGGTGAGATGCGCAATCCCAAGATCTTTTCTTCAAAATACAGACACGAACTTTTGAGTCTATCGGGTGATACCGGTGGCAGACAGATAATCGCAAAACACGCCGATGATCTGTCGCTCATAGAAGCCAGCTCAGAGGCTGAAGTAAAAGACATCGACTCACAGCTTTAAGGTCATACCACTTCCAGCAGTAATTCAACGTTTCCGCCGCAGACCATTCCTTCGTCTTCGGCGGATTCTTTGCTCATATCGACCTCCATTGTCACCGGAGCGTGCGTGTGGTCTTCTTCCATCAGCATCCTTCTTCCTTTGGCGATGGCGTTGCCTTCAATACAGCCTCCGCCTATTGTGCCGGTGATCCTTCCATCGCGCCAGATAAGCATTCTGGTACCGGCCTCTCTCGGAGCAGAGCCGTGCCTTGATATTATAGTAGCCATTACAGCAGGCTCTCTTCCCTCGTTCATGAGAGCTTCCAGGAGACCGCCATAAAGGCCTTTCGTCTTTTTTTCACGGTTTTTGATGCTTATTATCTCAGCCATAACAGCCACAGCTATCTCTTCCGGTGTCTCTGATCCTATATCGAGGCCGATCGGAGCATGGATCGATTCCAGGAATTCCTTTGGCAATCCTTCCTCTTCCAGTTCTTTTTTCACTATGGCCACCCTCTTGCGGCTTCCCATCATGCCTACGTAGGCGAATGGTTTTTTGCTTATGGCGCGGAGGCAGTCCATATCATGCCTATGGCCTCTTGTCACTATTACAAAATAGCTGTCCTTTCCACCTTCGACTTCTTCGAGGCCGCTTTCAAAGTCCTTGAATATCACTCTGTCAGCACCCCGTTCTATAGCGTTATTAGCGAAGCTGAGTCTATCTTCTATGACAGTAACAGAGCAGCCCATCATTTTACCTATGCTGATTATCGGCATGGACACATGACCGGCACCGCATATCACAAGATCTGCTCCCTTTCCGATCTTCTCAGTGAACACCCTCACTCCGTCTACGGCCTTCAGATCGCAGCCAGTAGGCACGCTAAAAGCATCTGGATGTGAGGCAAAGAAACCGTTCTCACTACTCTGCCACTTACACTCTCCATCCGTGACGATCATTTTTTCTCCGGCATATTCCCCCTCACAGACAGTCGCCATATAGTTGTCTGAATTAAGATCCAGGGTGTCTATAACTTCGTAGAATCTCATCGATTTAGCTCTCCTTACTACGTTTTTTAGGATGTAGCATCCAGTCCCTGCCTGTTCAGATAAGCGCGCAGGCCGCGAGCACAGGAACTGCCGTCTCGGTATAATGCGGATCTACCCGGAATGCCGGGTCATGCCACATCGCGTTCTCTTTGCCCGGGGTGCCGCTTCCGACCCAATATAAGAATGATGGTATCTCCGCACTGTATACGGCGAAGTCTTCCGACGCCAGGCACGGATCGCTGTCGACTATATTGCCCTTTTTACCAAACGCGCTCTCCGACATCTCAAGGGCCTTCTCCGCGGCTTTCAAGGCTATCTCGTACATATCAGCCCTGTTGTCAACAGCCGGCACTACCCTCTCGATCTCTATGTCACATCCGCATTCATAGGCTTCGGCTGTGCGCCTCGCAAGGCATTCAAGTCTTTCTTCCATATGGGCATGGGTGTAGCTGTCAAAGGATCTTATGTATCCGGTAAGGCGTGCTGTTTCGGGCGCTGAACTTTCTGTCGTTCCGCCGTGCACGCTGCTTACAGTACAGATGCATGGCTTGAATGGGTCTGTATTGAGGCTCACTATCGTCCTTACTCCCATTATTATTGCAGATGCAGCTGTGATAGGGTCAATGCACTTGTGTGGCATCGAGCCATGGCCCGGCTTACCGGTAAGAGCTATCCTGAAAACACTTTTCTCTGACATCAGCGGTCCTTTATGTACCACTATGTCTCCGACTTGCTCCTCGGGCCTGTTATGTATACCGAATATTGCCGAGGGCCTCTGTGGAACTTTATCCAAAAGTCCGTGATCTAAGAGAGCCCTTGCTCCACGCGTACCTTCCTCAGCCGGCTGGAATACAAATAGCACATTGTGTTTCAGCGCTGAGATATCCCCGCAAAGGAAGTGCATGGCGCCAAGAAGTGATGCAGTATGAGCATCGTGCCCGCAGAAATGTGCGCAGCCCTCCTCAGTCGGTACAGCGTCTATATCCGCTCTAAGAGCCACTGTGGTTCCGGCTCCAGCATCAAGATAGCACACCAGCCCTGTCTCCATTCCTATGTCTATGAACTTCACAGGATACTCAGCGCACACATTCTTTATATACGCAGTCGTCTTTTGTTCATCGAAAGCCATCTCGGGTATCGTATGGAGATACCCGAGATGTTCATTTGCCAGTTTTACGGATTCACTTATAAGTTTCTTTTCAGACATTACAGCCATGTTCCTTTGATGTAATCGTTGTCATTGTTTGATGAATCCCGAGCTGAGCCCGTGGATCATAAAGAGCCCTCTCGGTGTGACACGCAGTGTAGGAATTACGGTAAGTGCCATGAATGAGAGCGTTATGAAAGGATCGAAGTCCTTTGACACTCCCATGGAATATGCCTTATCCATCATGCGCTTGAGTTTCTCGTCTACCTCTCTGAAATGCACATCGGTCATTAACCCCATGATAGGAAGCGGAAGCGTATCGAACACCTTACCGTTCTCGACTACAGTGTATCCACCCTGAACGCGGATTATCTCATTGACGGCTGCCGCGATGCTCTCGTCCGAGTCACCGATCGCGATTATATTGTGTGAATCATGCGATACTGATGAGGCGACCGCTCCGCCTTTGATGCCATAGCCCTTTGCCACAGCGAGTCCGATCTTACCGCTGTTTTTATGCCTTTCGATCGCCGCGATCTTGAGGTACCCATCCTGTGGAACAAAGTTATCTGTCCGTTTAAACTTCACCGCAATGTCGTCGGTTACGATCTGTCTCGGCGACATACCTATGACATGAGTTGTCCTGGATCTGATCGGCAATACGAAATCTTCAGCACTTACCTTTTCCAGGTTAACGGTATGCTTAAGTCTCGGTGGGCACTTTGGCACTTTGATCTCCGCGCCCCTGTCGATGCGCTTGCCTTTAAAGTAAACATCGAGCACGTTGAAATCCTTGATGTTGTCAAAGATGACAAAGTCTGCCTGGTATCCAGGCGCGATAGCTCCGAGATTCTTGAGACCATAGCACTTCGCCGTGTTGATAGTGGCCATCTTGATCGCCTTGAAAGGATCAAGCCCGAGCTCGACCGCCCGCCTTACGTTGTAATTGATATGTCCTTCTCTAAGGATATCTTCTATGTGCTTGTCATCAGTACAGAAGCTGAAATGTTCTGTATCGATGCCTGTCTTTACTATTCCGCTTATGATGTCATCCAGATTGTGCGCAGCAGAACCTTCACGCACATGCACATGTATTCCTCTTCTGGCTTCTTCGAGCGCGTAATCGAAGCTCGATGCCTCATGATCGGTCTCGACACCTGCCATTCTGTAAGCAGAAAGCTGGCGGTTGCGTAAGAAAGGCGCGTGGCCGTCTATAGTTTGATGCTCGAAAAGCGCAAATTTGGCGAACATCCTCGGATCACCATTGATCACAGCAAAGTCATCCATCACCTCACCGAGACCGAGTATACGAGGATTGCCTATGAAAGGATACATATCGTTGGCAGCAAACATGCATCCGTTGTCATCTATATCAGTAGCAGGAACGCAAGAAGGCATCATGACGAATACATTGGCAGTGGATTTTTCTGTCTGTTTCAGTATGTAATTGATGCCATCAGCACCGGCAACATTGGCCGCTTCGTGTGGGTCAACTATGAAAGTGGTAGTCCCGCATGCAGCCGCTGTGGCGACCAGTTCGGAAGGAGCCACCATCGTAGATTCCAGATGCAGATGAGCGTCTATGAACCCCGGCGCGATATATGCCCCACCAAGATCGACTTCTTTCTTGCCTTGCAACGATTTTGAAACGCCGATAATGATGCCGTCCTTTACGCCGACACTGCTCTCTACGATCTCGCCGGTAAATACATCTATGATCTTGCAATTCCTGAGTATTAAATCAGCCTTTACCTTACCGAGTGCGGCAGGCGCTAATTTTTTATATTGTTCATATTTCATGCCCGACACCTCTTTTCCGTGAAAGTTATCTACGTCTTTCCTTTATTATTTTAACACATTATAATTAATTGTGTACTAAACTAAACACAATCCGCAGACTATATTTGGGACGGGAGGCTACGTAATGAGCAAGAGAGACTATCTTACGGATATAGCGATCATATGCGTCACCAATACGGAATTCGCTGCTGTCACGCTTTTTCATAAATGGCAGCCGGTAACGATCCCGGGAGATGAGCGGATCTATGATACTGCTGAATTTGAAAGAGATGGCAAGACCTACAAGATCGTATGCGCCAAGCAGGACAAAATGGGGATGACATCTGCCGCAGTGACAACTATGAAGCTCATAGAAGGATTCCGGCCAAGGTACGTCATAATGGTAGGAATAGCTGCGGGTATAGCACTCGATAGCGGATCAAGTCAGATGTACGGAGATGTACTCGTGGCCGATACAGTGTGGGACTATTCCTCGGGCAAATATGTCAGCCCCGACGATGCGGAAATAGTTTTCGGGGACATTGGCTTCCTTCCGCGTTACACTCACGAGACCATACCCGATGTGATAATGCCATATATAGAAAAAGCAATAGCTTCGCCGGAGAATGAATGCCATGTGCATTTGGGACCAATGGCTTGCGGTACATCCGTTGTGGCCAACCGCAGCCTGATAGAAAAGAGGATACACAGCCAGATGGATAACACGGTCGGTCTTGACATGGAGTCATATGCCGTAGTCTATGCCTGCAATCAGGCGACCGATCCAAAGCCGATACCCATTATCATAAAGAGCATATGTGATTTCGCTGACAGTGAAAAAGGTGACGATTATCAGCGCTTTGCGGCTTACACCAGCTGCGAGTTCGCTAAATTGCTCTATGAGAAGTTCCTGCCGCTGGATTGATGTACGGAAAACACTCATAAAGTCAATATAAAAACTGACCCGGGGCTTTCTTACGAAAGCTCCGGGTCCTTTGTTTTTTTAATTATCCGTATAACGGACATCTATGCCACGCGTCAGCGGTCTTCTCTGAAGTACGGAAGACCGAGAGCTTCAGGTGGCTGGTTCTCATGCTTGTTCCTGAGGCTGATAGCAATGAGCACGATGATCGTAACGATATAAGGCAGCATCTTGTAGATCTCCTTCATGGCGAAGTTCGTACCCGTAGGAATATACAGATACAGGATATACAGTCCGCCGAAGAGTATCGATTCCCAAATGGCCCAGTTAGGACGCCAAATAGAGAATATTACGAGTGCGATAGCAAGCCATCCGCGATCTCCGAACGCATCATTCGACCATACTCCGTTCGCATAATCAAGTACATAGAAGAGTCCGCCGAGACCGGCTATCATGCATCCTATGCATATCGCAAAGTACTTATATCTGTTGATATTTATTCCCGCTGCGTCTGCTGTAGCCGGATTCTCTCCTACAGCCCTCAATTCAAGTCCTGTGCGTGTCTTGTTAAGAACGTAGCTTGTAACGATCGCTATGATAATAGCAACGTAAGTCATGAACGAATAGGACAGCAGCAACTCTCCTATTACTCCCGCTTTGCCCGCAAACGGCAGCGGTGTCTTGAAAGCTTTGCTGGTTATTGAAAGCGTGATCGAAGGCACCTCGCTTCCGGTCAGTTTGATAATGGATCCACCGAAGAAGTTACCGAAGCCGACTCCGAAGGTAGTCATAGCAAGTCCTGTAACGTTCTGGTTGGCTCGTAGCGTTACTGTCAGCAGGCAGAATATGAGTCCCATAATCAGCGAACCGAACATACATGTGAGAATTGGTATCAGTACTCCAAGCGCGGGGTTGAACGTGCCGCCCGAATTCTCATACAAAAATGATCCGATGACACCGGAAATAGCCCCTACATACATGATTCCAGGGATACCCAGGTTAAGGCTTCCGGATTTCTCGTTGAGAGTCTCTCCAATGCAGCCGAGCAGCAGCGGAACGCTCTGCACGATAGCTCTCGGTATGAATGTGACAATAAAGCTAAGCATCGGTCGCCTCCTTTCCGTGTGACTTGCGGAAGTGGATCTGATAATTGATAAAGAACTCGCTTCCTATTACGAAGAACAGGATGATGCCTGTAAGGATATCGCCGTAGGAACTGTTGAGTCCCAACGCTGTGGATATTTCGCTTCCACCCTTTGCCATGAATACCATCAGAAGTCCTGACAGTATCATTCCAAGAGGATTGAAGTGAGCAAGCCACGCCACCATGACTCCGAGGAAGCCCTTGCCTCCTTCTATTGTCGTTGTCATCGTGTGGTCGGTACCGGCCACAAGCAGCCATCCGGTGAGTCCGCAGATAAGTCCACAGAGTATCAGTGTACGGACGATAACCTTGCCGACGTTGATGCCTACGTACCTCGCCGTGTTCTGGCTCTCGCCAACTACAGTGAGCTCATAACCGTGCTTGCTGTATCTCAGGTAGATATACATGAACACTGTCATGATCAAGGATACAATAACTATCAGCATATACTGCTTGCCGCCGATCTCAGGCAGCCAGCCTGCTTGAGTCTGCTGATTTATAATACCGATCTTTCCGGAGCCCTTTGGCTTCTCCCAAATGATAATGAAGTATGCTACTATCTGTGTCGCTACATAGTTCATCATCAGTGTGAACAGCGTCTCATTGGTGTTCCATTTAGCCTTGCAAAAAGCCGGTATAAAGGCCCCGAGAGCTCCTGCGAAAAGCGCCGAAACAAACGAGATCAGCATAATTGCTCCGCTCGGCATCTTATCTGCGAGCGTGATCATGCAGGCTGCTGTGGCGAGCACTCCGGCCATAACCTGACCGCCGCCGCCGAGGTTCCAGAACTTCATCTTGAATGCAGGAGTCAACGCGACGGATATCAGAAGCAGAGCTGCCAATTCCTTGAGCATCGCCCATATTTTACGCTCACTCCCGAATGATCCTTCCCACATCGCTCCGTAAACAGCGATTGGGTTAAGATGTGTAGTGATTGTCGTGATGATGGCACACACGATCAATGCCGCAAGTATGCCTCCCAGTCTGATCGCCCATTCCTGCTTTTTAGGGATCATTTTGCGCTTGGTTATGTGGATCAAAGGTTCCTTAACTTTATTATCCAACTGCCTCACCTCCAAGCTTTGTCATCAGCAGACCTACTTCGTTTTTATCTGCCGTTCTGCCGTCGACTATGCCGCTGACTTTGCCTCCGCAGAGTACCAGTATGCGATCTGACAGTTCGAGCAGAACATCGAGGTCTTCGCCGACGAATATTACGGCTACACCGCGTTCTTTCTGCTGGTTGATAAGATCGTAAATGGTATACGATGCGTTGATATCCAGTCCTCTGACCGCGTATGCAGACATCAGCACCGTAGGATCCATAGCTATTTCACGGCCTACCAGCACTTTCTGGACATTTCCGCCGGAAAGTCTGCGTACCGGTGTTTCGAGACTCGGAGTCATTACTTCGAGTTCATCCACTACCTTCTCCGCGAGCGCCCTAGGAGTTTTGCGGTCGGTAAAACCTGCAATACTGCCCTTTCTCCTGAACGACCGGAGCATCATGTTGTCAACAAGGTCCATGTTGGCAACAAGTCCCATGCCCAACCTGTCCTCAGGTACGAATGCGAGCGAGACTCCCTTGGCATCTATCTCCATATCGCTAAGCTCGGCAAGATTCGTTTCCCTGCCGTCGTCTTCAACGTAAATGATCTCGCCTTTTTCTATTGGCTGAAGACCGGCTATCGCCTCAAGCAGTTCCTTCTGGCCGCATCCGGAAATACCGGCTATGCCCAGGACTTCGCCTGTGTTCGCGGTGAAGGATACATCATCAAGCTTCAGCAGGCCGTCTTCAGACCTTACCGTCAGACCCTGCACTTTGATCCTAGGCTTTACATCATGTGGCTCAGGTCTGTCTATATTGAGTTTGACCTCATGCCCAACCATCATGTTGGTCATTTCCTGGGCGTTGGTCTCCTTTGTAATCAGTGTTCCGATATATTCACCCTTACGAAGTATGGCTACCTTGTCTGAAATGGCCTCTACTTCGTGCAACTTGTGTGTGATGATCACCACCGTCTTCCCGGCAGCTTTCATGTTGCGAAGCACAGCAAACAACTTCTCCGTCTCCTGCGGGGTCAGTACCGCCGTAGGCTCATCGAGTATCAGAATGTCCGCTCCCTTATAGAGAACTTTGACTATCTCAACGGTCTGCTTCTGAGACACGGACATGTCATAGACCTTCTGATCAGGATCGACATCGAATCCGTAGAGTTCACATATCTCGCGTATTATCTTTGACGCATTCTTCACATCGAGCTTACTGAATCCGGGTATCTTTTTACCGTTTTCAGTATCCTGGTCTATTCCCAGAATGATATTCTGTGCTGCGGTAAATACATTGACCAGCTTGAAATGCTGGTGGATCATGCCTATGCCGTGATCGAATGCATCCTTAGGTGACGAGATGACGACAGGTTCGCCGTCTATACTGATCTCGCCTTCATCCGGAAAATATATACCGGAGAGCATGTTCATAAGCGTCGTTTTGCCTGAGCCATTCTCTCCGAGAAGCGACAGTATCTCTCCACGATAAATATCGAGATTGACTCCCTTGTTGGCAACGATGGTGCCGAATGTCTTTGTTATGTTTCTCATCGAAACTGCGGGTGTTCTGCTGTCTTGCAAAATAATACCCCCTTTCGAAGATGCTTTACTATTGCTTTCTTTTAAAACTGACCGGTCCCGCCTTCACGAGACCGGTCAATGATACTAACAGTTCAGATATTCGTTATCTGTTCCGCTATCGCTAGAACGCTGTATCGAGCAGGTTGATTCCATCGATCTGCAGATCGAAGTAAGGAGCCGATCTGAACTCAGACTCATGATAGTATCCGTCTGCAACGAGCGCTTCTGCATTAGCAGGATCGAAGTCTGCCCATGTGCCTTCAGCAGGTACATTGGAGGAGTCAGCTTTCTTTCCGCCAACTGTAAATGTATCAAGATCAAATACGTGGATAGATCCATCCTCGAGTCCGGCCTTGACCTCATCGAGCTTCTCCTGAGTTCCTTCAGCAGCAACGTCAGTATTGAGCTCAAGGATCTGTACCGAATCATCAGCGATAGTTCCTACGCAATCCACATCGAACGTTTCGCCGTTCTGTACGGCCTCTGATGCAGACTTGAAGAACGGAGCCCAGTTGATTCTGGATGAAACGATGTAAGTATTAGGGCCCTGTGCCTTTGTGCTTCCGTTGTAGGAAACGTCAGGTACTCCTGCGTTCTCGCAGGCTGTAGGAGCTCCGAAGGAGTCAGCGTGCTGTGAGATCAGATCGCAGCCGCTCTTGATCAGCTTATTTGCAGCTTCCTTCTCAGCAGTCTCATCATACCACGAACCAGTGAATGTAACGTCCATTGTTACATCCGGGCAAACGCTCCTGGCACCGAGGAAGAACGAAGTGTATCCGGATACTACTTCTGCATATGTGTATGCTCCGACATAACCCATCTTAGGGGCATCACCTTTGAGTTTGCCTGCTTCCTTGATCTCGTTAAGCTTCATGCCTGCAGCAACACCCGCGAGGTAACGGCCCTCATAGATCGCTGCGAAAGCGTTGTGGAAGTTGTCGAGTCCGCTGGCAGCAGCATTAACGCCTGTGCAGCTTACGAACTGAACATCAGGGAAGTTCTTTGCTGCCTGGAGCATATAATCCTGATGTCCGAAAGAATCGGAGAAGATAAGCTTGCATCCCGCATCTGCCAGCTCGCCTGCTGCGTCTTCGCACGCCTGGTCTTCACCAACATTTGTCTTGATCATATACTGATCTTCGCTGAGGCCCATTTCCTCAACGGCTTCTTTAAATCCGTTGATGAAGTTAAGGTCATAAGTGGAGTTCTCATCATGGAGGCAAATCAGGCCGACCTTGAATTCACTGGCATCGCCGCCTTCGCTGGATCCGCCGCCACCACAGCTTGCCAGGACCGGCATCATTACCATCACCAGGCAAGTAAGTAAAGCAATTAATTTCTTCTTCATAATCATTTTCCTCCCTGTTAAATACACAGTTGCGTGCTGAACGGAAAAGAATGTGACAAAAACTATCTTCCCACAGTATCAGCATCTAGGTTTATGATGATTTTATTTTACAGCCATATCCAATAAATGACAAGAAAAAAAGTATCGGTATCTAAAACTGTTTTAGATACCGATACTTTTTATGAAAGATTCTGCTTTGATAATATGTCGCGGGCTACGAACACCCCGCTGGCTGACGCGTGTGAGAGTGAATGAGTAACTCCGCTTCCGTCGCCTATCACATACAGCCCATCGTACTCTGTCTCAAGGTGGTCATCCAGGCTCACTTCCATGTTGTAGAACTTGACCTCGACACCGTAGAGAAGCGTATCGTCGTTGGCTGTTCCCGGAGCTATCTTGTCGAGAGCGTATATCATCTCGATGATGCCGTCCAGTATCCTCTTAGGGAGCACCAGACTGAGATCACCCGGCTCCGCTTTGAGAGTCGGAGTAACAAAGCTGTCGGCAAGCCTCTTGTAATTAGTCCTTCTCCCTCTAATGAGATCGCCAAACCTCTGGACTATGACTCCTCCGCCGAGCATGTTCGAAAGCCTTGCGATGCTCTCACCGTAACCATTGCTGTCCTTGAATGGCACCGAGAAATGCTTCGAGACCAGAAGAGCGAAGTTTGTCATATCGGTCTGCTTTTCAGGGTCTTCGTAGCTGTGACCGTTCACCGTCACTATGCCGTTGGTGTTTTCGTTCACCACGCTGCCGTGCGGGTTCATGCAGAACGTACGCACCTTGTCTTCGAACTTCTCTGTTCTGTAGACGATCTTGCTTTCATATAGCTCGTCGGTTATATGTGAGAAAAGTGCTGCCGGAAGCTCTACTCTGACTCCGATATCCACTCTGTTGGATTCTGTCGGTATATCCAGCTCACCACATATCTCTTCTATCCACTTGCTTCCGCTTCTGCCTACGGACACTATGCATTTTGAGCACGTATATTCCCCTTTATCGGTGATCACACTGTAGCTTCCGTCTTCTGCCTTTATGTGTCTCACAGGAGTGAGGAAGAAGAAATCGACCTTTTCCTTGAGCTCATTATACAGATTGCCCAGAACGACATAGTTTTTGTCTGTACCGAGGTGGCGGACTGAGGCGTCAAGCAACAGTAGGCCGTTCTGTCTGCACAGCTTCTTGAATGAGGAATTTGCCGTCGAATAAAGCTTTGTTCCCTCTCCACCGTGTGACATGTTGATATCGTCAACATAGCGCATGAGTTCGGTCGCCTTCTCCTTGCCTATGTATTCGTGCAGGGTGCCGCCAAAGTCATTCGTTATATTGTACTTGCCGTCCGAAAAAGCTCCTGCTCCACCGAAGCCGCTCATTATTGAACAATGCTTACAGTTGATACAGGCTTTCACTTTATCCCCGTCTATCGGGCACTTGCGCTTTTCGAGTTCGTTGCCTGATTCGAATACAGCCACCTTCAAGCCGTGATCTTCTTTAGTCAGTTCGTATGCGGCGTAGATGCCGCCCGGACCTGCGCCTATGATGATCACATCATAATCCATAATCCACCTCTGTTCTCTTATGTTGATACTTTATTGTTATCTATTGTTCGCGGAACACTATCTCGTCATCTGTCATCTCGTCTATTATCGCGAGTGACTCTATCCTGTATCCCTTTGCCCTAAGCTTGTCGCCGCCCATCTGGAAGCCTTTCTCTATGGCCGCAACGCAGCCCGCGAGTGACGCGCCCGCCTGCTTTGTTATGTCGATAAGCCCTGTAAGAGCGCTTCCGTGCGCGAGGAAATCGTCAACAATGAGTATCTTATCGTCTTTAGAAAGATATTCCTTCGTGACGATCACATTGTTGGTATCGCCGTGAGTGAACGACTTCACAGGAGTCGAGTATGAATCGCCCGACACATTGGAGGACTTGTTCTTTTTGGCATATACGACCGGCACTTCCATTGCGAAGCCCGCAGCGATGGCAATTGGGATGCCCGACGCTTCTATCGTGAGGATCTTAGTAACTCCTTCGTCCTTGTAAAGGCGCGCGATCTCTTCCCCAACTTCCTTCATGAACTTTGTATCTACCTGCTGATTAAGGAAGCTACCCACTTTCAGGACTCCACCCGGCAGTACGGCTGCTTCGTTAAGAATCTTTTCTTCCATTTTCTTCATAAACAGACTTCCCCCTCTCTACGCGTTATATCTGTTCTACAAAAAAATCACAGGAAGAGAATACCACAAACGAAAAAACCGCACAAGCATGTCAAATGCCTGCGCGGTCAGATACTTATTTAATTTTGATAGTTATTTATTCTGCTCCATAAACTCGCGGAATTTTTCGATATCCGGCTCGAGCTTTACAGGCTCACCTGCTGCCTTGATACCGTTTGCCGTATCCTTGAGTCCGTTGCCGCTGATAATCACGGCAACACTCGCGTCTGCCGGTATCTTTCCTTCCGCGCACAGCTTTTTGAGCCCTGCGTATCCTGTTACGCCTGCAGGCTCACCGAAAACGCCGCACTCACGCCCGGTCTCTCTCATGGCCTCGAGTATTTCATCGTCAGTGACTTCCACAGGGATGCCACCGGACTCAACAATGGCCTTTATAGCCTTATCCGGATTGCGAGGCACGCCCACGGAGATTGAATCAGCGATAGTATTCTCTTCCATCGGCTGCCACGGCTCTCCTGTCCTTGCTGCGATATTGATCGGGCAGGTGTTTACGGACTGAACGGAAATCAGTTTTGGCAGGCTGTCTATGAAGCCCGCTTTGTAAAGGTCGGTGAAACCCTTCCACACTCCGGCGATAGTGCAGCCGTCGCCTGTTGAGAGCGCCACGTAATCAGGCGCCTTCCAGCCGAGTTGCTCCGCTATCTCGAGAGCTACGGTCTTTTTGCCTTCCATCAGATAGCAGTTGATCGCAGCATTTCTGTTGTACCATCCATACTCATCTATCGCCGCCTTAGAGAGTTCGAACGTCTCCTCGTAATTGCCTTTTACGGATATGACTGTGGATCCGAATATCTTCAGCTGTGCCACCTTGCCTATCGGTGCTCTTTCGGGAACGAAGATATATGTCTTGAGCCCTGCTGCTGCCGCATTGCCTGCCAGAGAACTTGCGGCGTTGCCGGTCGATGAGCACGCGATCGTATCGTATCCGGCCTCTATGGCTTTCGCAACTCCCATGGAACTTGCTCTGTCCTTCAGTGACGCAGTAGGATTGAGCCCATCATCCTTGAGCCAGAACTTTCCGATGCCCAGTTTTTCAGCTACGCGTGGCACTTCGTAAAGAGGCGACCAGCCCACTCTGAGAGGTGGCTGTTCGGTATCCTCTTCTACCGGAAGGAACGGGCGGTAACGCCACATCGTATAGTTGTCGCTTGAAGAGATGTCTTCGGGTGTGTAATTGTTCCTTATATAGTCGTAATCATAGATTACGTCAAGGATCCCTCCGCATTCACATGTTGTAGCGTCAGGAAGTGCTTCATACTCTCTTCCGCACTTTATACATCTGAGACATTTTACATTTTTCATTTAAACTAACCTCCCTGTGGATCGAGCGATTCCTAATAAGAGGGAGCTGGGCAGCTCCCTCTTTCGTTACAGCTTCAATAACACATTGAAGCACTTTTTCTGTCTTACAGATTCTTGAGAAGTCCTGTCTCCTCGTTGAATTCGTTGATGAGTTCATCCACCTTGGCAGCCTCTTTTCTGAGCGCTCCCCATGTGTTCTCCTCATCGTACCAAAGAGCATTGATCTCATCGACTGTCTTGCCCTGCTGCTCGACCCATGTGTAGTACTTGAGGTTGTGGATCCTCTTGCGATCCTTGTAGGTGAGCTCCATAAGGTTGTCATCCTTCTCATCAAGGATGTGCTTGTTGTAATGGAGAGCTGCCTTCTCGTGTGTGTACTCGCCCTGCTCGTCCTGAAGCTCTTTGATCCTG
>CADAUB010000034.1 GCA_902790965.1 uncultured Eubacteriales bacterium
ATGGAAGTAAAGCCGGCCAAGGTGTTCGGACACGGTCTCGAGGTGATCTGCAGAGTTAAGGCTGTAGGCAGCTTCATCAAGAGATATGGTGAATACATCGAGTCTGGCACAGATCTCCCTTACTACGTGGAGACTACATTCAAGAACGACGCGCTCGGCGATCCGCTGGTCACAAAGGACGGCCTCGTGGTGCTCGGAGTCATGACAGAGGAACAGTATGACGACCTCAAGGACATGACGCAGAAGATCACAAAGATCGTCGCTGACGATATGAAGGAAAAGGGCCTGGATCTATACGATATCAAATTTGAGTTCGGCTATGATGCTGACGGCAAGGTGATGCTCATCGACGAGATCGCTTCCGGCAACATGAGAGTTTACAAAGACGGCGAGTATATCGAGCCGCTCAAACTCAACGAACTCTTCTTTGCTTAGAATCAGTTTCCAAAAGGGCGCGCATTATGTTTAGTGCCCGGCACCGCATAGAAAGGATCGATCATGGGCGGCTTCTTCGGTATTACTTCAACAGAAAATTGCATCATGGACGTCTACTTCGGCGTCGATTACCATTCTCACCTCGGTACACGCCGGGGTGGTTTGGCTTCATACGATAAAGATTTTGGTTTCCAGCGCGAGATCCACAACATCGAAAACGCGCCATTTAGGACCAAATTCGAGGGCGTTATCGACAAGATCCACGGCACTTCCGCCATCGGCTGCATCAGCGACATGGACCCACAGCCGCTTCTGTTCAGATCGATCAGCGGCACATACGCTATCTGCTTCGTCGGAGTTATCAACAACATCAGCGAGATCGCGGATATCGTGCTCAAGGGCGGCCACGGTCACTTCGAGGCAATGACAGCCGGCAGACTGAACCAGGCCGAGATCATCGCGGCCCTCATTTCGGACAAGGACGATCTGGTCGAAGGGATCCGTTATGCGCAGGAGATCATCGATGGCTCAGCGTCCATCATGGTGCTCAAAGAAGGTGGCGACATCATCGTGGCCAGAGACAAGGTCGGCAGAACGCCTGTGACCGTCGGTATATCGAAGAATGCGAGCGCGGCGTCATTCGAGTCGTTCCCGCTCCACAAGGCGGGCTTTGAAGAGACAAGAGACCTCGGCCCGGGAGAGATCGTCGAACTTAAGCCGGGCAAGTGCACCCAGTTAAGAGCGCCAGATAAAGAGATGAAGATCTGCGCGTTCCTGTGGAGCTACTACGGATATCCGACGACTACTTACGAGGGCGTGAACGTAGAGGTGATGCGTTACGAGAATGGCCGCATAATGGCCAGGAACGATGCGGCAAACGGTTTCGATGTCGAAAGTGTCGACTACATCGGTGGAGTTCCTGACAGCGGCACACCGCACGCGATAGGTTATTCCAACGAAGTCCACAGACCATTCGCGAGAGCCTTCATCAAGTACACGCCGACATGGGCAAGAAGTTTCATGCCTGTGAGTCAGACAGAGCGCAACGAGATTGCCAAGATGAAGCAGATACCTGTAAAGGAGCTCATCGACGGAAAGAGCCTGCTCTTCGTAGATGATTCCATAGTCCGCGGCACACAGCTTCGCGAGACTGTCGAGTTCCTCTATAGCAACGGAGCGAAGGCGGTGCATATGAGATCGGCTTGCCCGCCAATCATGTACGCATGCAAGTACCTCGGGTTCTCCCGCAACAAGAGCGAGATGGATCTCCTGTCGAGACGCCTGATCGTGAAAATGGAGGGAGAGCAGGGGCTCGAGCATATAGACGAATACGCAGATGCTTCGACAGAGCGCGGCCGCAAGCTGAGGGCCGCCATCGCCAAAGAGATGGGATTTGAGACACTCGAATTCCAGTCGCTCGAGGGCGTGATCGAAGCCATAGGATTAGATAAGTGTAAGCTTTGCACCTACTGTTGGACCGGCGAGGAATAAACAGCCTAGGCCGACCAGGGACAAAGAGCCTGGCCGGCGAAGGATCGATGGACTAGCGAGGTGAAGAAAAAGCGCGGGGGACTAACAAACTTGCGGGACACCGGAGTACATAGGTGTGGTCGCACAGTAGAAATGGAGAGAGAATGAGTACATATTCGAATTCAAACAGTTACGCAGCAGCCGGAGTAGATATCACGGCGGGTTATAAAGCTGTAGAGCTGATGAAGAAGCACATTGCAAGGACTACTGTGCCGGGCGTGATGGGGCAGGTCGGCGGATTCGGCGGCCTCTTCGAGCTCGACCTCACAGGCATCGAGAAGCCTGTTCTGGTAAGCGGCACCGATGGAGTAGGCACCAAGCTGAAACTGGCATTCACGCTTGAGAGGCACGATACGATCGGCATCGACTGCGTGGCGATGTGCGTTAACGACATCATCTGTGTGGGAGCAAAGCCACTCTACTTCCTCGACTACATCGCTTGCGGAAAGAACGTTCCGGAGAGGATAGAGCAGATCGTAGCCGGAGTCTGCGAGGGCTGCGTGCAGTCTGGAGCTGCTCTTATCGGCGGCGAGACTGCTGAGATGCCTGGCTTCTACGAGGCAGACGAGTACGACCTTGCCGGATACTGCACAGGTATAGTCGACAAGGACAAGATGATCGACAACAACGAGATGAAGGAGGGAGACATCATCATCGCTCTTCCTTCGAGCGGAGTACACTCCAACGGCTTCTCATTGGTAAGAAGAGTCTTCGCCCTCGATAAGCCTGATGTAATGATGCTAAACGCTGCTAATACACAGCTTGGCGGAGCGTCACTCGCAGATACGCTGCTTGCGCCAACGAAGATCTACGTAAAGCCTATACTTGCGCTTCTCGACGAAGTTAAGGTAAAGGGCATTTCGCACATCACGGGCGGCGGCTTCTACGAGAACATACCGCGCTCTATCCCTGGCGGGCTCGGAGCCGTGATCGTAAGAAAGGCAGTCAAAGTGCTCCCTATCTTTGAGCTTATCCAGGCTGTCGGAGTCATTGACGAGCACGACATGTACAACACCTTCAATATGGGAGTAGGCATGACAGTCATCGTTTCGAAGGACGACGCAAACAGAGCTCTCGAGATCCTTAAGGCGAACGGCGAGGACGCCTACGTTATTGGCGAAGTCATTCGCTCTAAAGAGAAAATTCAGTTTATTTAGAACTATGGCAGAGAAAGCGAAGATCGCAGTACTGGTTTCGGGCGGAGGAACCAACCTCCAGGCCCTGATAGACGCGGAGAGATCCGGGATCATAGATTCCGGTGAGATCGTTCTGGTGATATCCAACAACGAGGGGGCGTATGCTCTTGAGCGTGCTGAGAAGGCGGGCATAGAAGCCCATGCCGTTACGAAGAGAGCGCACGGCGGGCAGGCCGGCTTTGAGGCAGCGGTAAGGGAACTGCTCGATTCGAAGGGAATTGACCTTATAGTGCTCGCGGGCTTTCTCAGCATACTCAGCGAGGACTTCGTAAAGCACTACGACCACAGGATCATCAATATCCATCCGGCGCTTATCCCGTCGTTCTGCGGGCCTGGCTACTATGGGCTGAAGCCACATATAGCGGCGCTCGAGCGCGGGGTCAAGGTGACGGGTGCTACCGTTCATTACGTGAACGAGATCGCTGACGGCGGAGAGATCATCTCCCAGAAGGCGGTGTACATCCAGGATGGCGACACTCCTGAGACTCTGCAGAGGCGAGTGATGGAGGAAGCCGAGTGGATAATCCTGCCACAGGCGGTGGCGGATATCTGCCGAGGGATCGTAGGGGCATAGAACTCGCAAGGCGGCGTTCTACATTTAACACGTTTACATCAATAATCACATTTACAGGAAAGATCTATGGACGTATACGCAATCAACAAATTCAAGGATGCGGTAAGCGGCAACAGTTACCCTGGCCGCGGTATTGTAGTAGGTAATTCATGCGATGGCACCAAAGCGGTCATCGCATATTTTATAATGGGGCGCTCGGAAAACTCGAGAAACAGAGTATTCGCGGAGAGAGACGGTTCTGTATACACGGAGCCGTTCGACCCTTCGAAGGTAGAGGACCCAAGCCTCATTATTTACGCGGCAGTAAGGCAGTTTGAGAACAAACTGATCGTCACGAACGGCGACCAGACAGATACCATATACGAGGGCTATGCGGCGGGCAAGGGCTTCCACGAAGCGCTCACGGCGAGGTGCTTCGAGCCCGACGCGCCAAATCTCACGCCCCGTATCAGCGCAGTGGTAAGGTTTGGTGACGGCTCGGGGCGTGGGCCTGGCGCCGGCGCTTTTGACTACAGCATGAGCATACTCAAAAGCGCGGACCGGGAGGGCACGGCCTGCAACCGCTTTGGGTATGACTACGCGCCGCTCCCGGGCGTCGGGCATTTCATCCACACCTACCAGTGCGACGGAAATCCGCTCCCTACATTCCAGGGCGAGCCTCGCCGCATCGAGATACCGGATAGCATAGACGAGTTCACCGGAGAGATCTGGGGCGCGCTCGATCCGGACAACAAGATCTCGCTCTACGTTCGCTATACAGACCTCGCGACTGGCGAAGTCGAGAGCAGACGCATCAACAAGAATAAATACTAAAAAGAAAGCTGACTAATGTTGTTATTACTAATCGACGATAATCGACAAAAATAGACAAACAACGTTATTACAAATCTGCTGAAAATGGCGAAAAAGGAATAACAATAGGGCGTTATTGGCATGGAATTTGATGTTATTCGGCAGAATATGATGAAAATTGATGACATTTGACCTTAAAACAGGCTGTTTTAGAGGAATTGTTTGTACAAATCAGGAAATAACGATGGAAAAGGAATAACAATGTTTGCCTAAAACTGCAATATATGAAGAAAGAAGAATAACAACTATGCTGATATTAATCGAAACTGATAGAGAAAACGATACTTAAACCGTCAGAGCAAGCGAAAGAGAAACAGATAATGAAAGAATTCGAACTCAAATACGGATGCAATCCAAATCAGAAGCCGGCACGCATCTACATGGCAGACGGAAGCGACCTGCCTGTAGAGATCGTTAGCGGCCGCCCTGGATACATCAACTTCCTGGACGCGCTCAATTCCTGGCAGCTCGTAAAGGAGCTCAGGGAAGCGCTCGGCATACCGGCGGCGGCTTCGTTCAAACACGTGAGCCCGGCTGGCGCAGCCATTGGCCTGCCACTTACAGATAAGCAAAAGAAGGCCTGCTTCGTAGACGACATCGAGGGCCTTGATGATTCACCGCTTGCCTGCGCCTACGCAAGAGCGAGAGGCACCGACAGGATGTGCTCCTTTGGCGACTGGATCGCTCTCTCCGATGTGTGCGACGCTACTACAGCCAGGATCATCAAGCGCGAGGTGAGCGACGGAGTCATCGCTCCGGGCTACACAGACGAAGCGCTCGAGATACTAAGCGCCAAGAAGAAGGGCAACTACAATGTCATCAAGATCGACCCCGATTACACACCGGCCGAGAAGGAGACCAAGCAGGTGTTTGGCGTCAGCTTCGAGCAGGGCCACAACTTTTTCAAGATAGATAAGGCTCTTCTTTCGAACGTTGTGACCGAGAAGAAAGAGCTTCCAGAGGAAGCGAAGCGCGACCTCATAGTGGCGCTGATCACGCTTAAATACACGCAGTCGAATTCCGTATGCTACGCGCACGACGGACAGGCGATAGGCGTCGGAGCCGGTCAGCAGTCGAGAGTGCACTGCACACGCCTTGCTGGAAGCAAGGCCGACACATGGTTCCTTCGCCAGCATGACAAAGTGCTCGGCCTGCCGTTTAGGCCAGAACTCAAAAGGCCTGACAGGGACAACGTGATCGACGCGTATATAAACAGGAATGAAGAGGACTGCTGCGCCGAAGGCAACTGGCAAAAGCACTTCACAGAGCAGCCGGAATACTTCACTGATGAGGAGCAGAGGGCCTACCTCGATTCCATCAAGGGCGTGAGCTTAGGATCAGACGCATTCTTCCCGTTCTTCGACAACGTGCAAAGAGCGGCTGCTTCCGGAGTCAGCTACATCGCTCAGCCTGGCGGCTCCATCCGCGACGACGCGGTCATCGATTGCTGCAACGAGCTCGGCATCGTAATGGCATTCACTGGAATGAGACTGTTCCACCACTAAAAAAGTAAAAGTCATACATTTTTGAAGAAGACCTCAATAATGTATGAAAATCGGGAACGAAGTAAACGTAAAAGTTGAAAGGAAACGAAAATGAAAGTACTGGTAGTAGGAGGCGGCGGAAGAGAGCACGCCATCATCAAGAAACTCAAAGAGAACAAGAGCGTTGAGAAGATATGGGCTCTTCCGGGCAATGGCGGTATCGCGCTTGACGCGGAGTGCCATCCGGTAAAGGCGACAGACATAGACGGCATCGTTGCTTTCGCCAAGGAGAACAAACCTGACTACGCGGTAGTTGCGCCCGACGATCCGCTGGTGATGGGCTGCGTCGATGCGCTCACGAATATCGGAGTGCCATGCTTCGGCCCTGACGCAAAGGCTGCTATCATCGAGGGCAGCAAAGTGTTCAGCAAAGACCTCATGAAGAAATACGATATCCCTACCGCGAGATACCAGACTTTCGACAACATAAAAGACGCACTGTATTACCTCGAATCGGCACCGATCCCAACGGTCATCAAGGCCGACGGGCTCGCACTCGGAAAGGGCGTTGTCATCGCGGAGACGAGAGAAGACGCTGTCGCCGCGGTAAAGTCGATGATGGAAGATCACAAATTTGGTGCGAGTGGTGATAATATAGTAATAGAAGAGTTCCTCGAGGGGCCTGAGGTGTCGGTGCTCAGCTTCACAGACGGAAAGACTGTAGTGCCGATGGTAAGCTCCATGGATCACAAGCGCGCAGGCGATGGTGACACGGGGCTCAACACAGGCGGCATGGGCACCATCGCTCCGAATCCGTATTATACGGATGAGGTGGCGGCCCGCTGCATGGAGGAGATATTCCTGCCGACGATGCGCGCGATGAACGCCGAGGGGCGTACTTTCAAGGGTTGCCTTTACTTCGGCCTCATGATCACAGCCGACGGGCCTAAGGTGATCGAGTACAACTGCAGATTCGGAGACCCTGAGGCACAGGTAGTACTTCCTCTTCTCGACTCAGACCTTCTGACTATCATGCAGGCGGTCACGGAGGAGAGGCTCTCAGAGGTAGAGGTCAAGTGGAAGGACGGATCCGCGTGCTGCGTGATCGCGGCGTCTGACGGATATCCGGTCAGCTACGAAAAGGGCTACGAGATCGAGATCCCTGAGGAAGTGATCCCTTACGTATATGTCGCCGGGGCTTCCGAGGAAGAGGGCAAGCTGGTCACAAGCGGAGGCAGAGTGCTCGGCGTGACGGCGGTAAGGCCTACGCTCGACGAGGCGATCGAGGCTTCGTACGACATGCTCGACAGAATAGAATTCGCAAATAAGTATTACAGGGCAGACATTGGACAGAGGGCGCTCAAGGCGCTGAAGTAAGAGCTACAGAACGTATATAACGCAAAACGTGAAAGCGCAAAAGTGCAAATCATAAATAACCTATAAGCGTACAAAAGGAGAAAAGTATGGTCTACAGGGTATTTGTAGAGAAGAAAGAAGGACTCAGAGCAGAGGCGGCAGCGCTCTTAAGCGACGCTAAGACCCAGCTCGGTATTTCGAGGCTCGAGGATGTGAGGATCATCAATAGATATGATGTTGAGAACATCGACGAGGAACTGTTCGAGGAATGCGTATGGAAGGTGTTCGCTGAGCCGCAGCTTGACAACGTCGCTGGGGATATCGAAGAACTGTTCCTTGGACAGCATGCCTGCAAGTTTGGAGTAGAGGCACTTCCTGGCCAGTTCGACCAGAGGGCAGATTCCGCTGAGCAGTGTATCCAGATAATCAGCCAGGGCGAGAGGCCGACGGTCAAGTTCGCAAGGATCTACGTTCTCTACGGCGAGCTGATGCCTGCGGATATCGACGCGATCTCAAATTACGTGATCAACCCGGTCGAGACAAGGCGCGCTTCGATGGCGATGCCTGAGAGCCTGCAGATGGAATATGAGATACCTGAGACCGTCGAGACGCTCGAAGGGTTCATCGACATGGAGCCGGGCGCGTACAAGATGGTGATCGACGAGATGGGCCTCGCCATGGATGAGGACGATCTCGGAATGTGCGTTGAGTACTTCAGAGACACCGAGCACAGAAACCCTACTATCACAGAGATCCGCATGATAGACACATACTGGTCGGATCACTGCAGACATACGACATTCAACACCGTTATCGACAGCGTCACATTCGAAGATCCGCTGCTTGAGAAAGCATACATGGATTACCTGGCGGTGAGAAAGGATCTCGGGCGTAACAAGCCAGTGACACTGATGGATATAGCGACAATAGCGGTCAAGCATCTGAAGCGCCTCGGCAGACTCGACAAGCTCGACGAGTCTGAGGAGATCAATGCCTGCACCATCAAGATAGACGTGGAGGTCGATGGCGAAAGCGAGCCATGGCTCCTCCTCTTCAAGAACGAAACACACAACCATCCGACCGAGATAGAGCCATTCGGTGGCGCTGCTACCTGCCTCGGCGGATGCATCAGAGACCCGCTTTCGGGCAGGGCTTACGCTTACTCCGCGATGAGAGTTACAGGCGCGGCTGATCCTCTGCAGCCTATCGTAAACACTCTGCCTGGCAAGCTGCCTCAGAGATCGATCGTGACTACCGCGGCCAAGGGTTATTCCAGCTACGGCAACCAAATCGGACTCGCCACGGGCATCGTCGATGAGATCTATCATCCGGGATATGCCGCGAAGCGCATGGAGGTGGGCGCCGTCATGGCGGCCGCTCCTGCGGTAAACGTCAGAAGAGAGCGGCCGGAGCCGGGCGATATAGTTATGCTGCTCGGCGGCTCGACCGGGCGTGACGGCATCGGCGGAGCCACAGGATCATCAAAGGCGCACGACACGCACTCGGTCGAGACATGCGGCGCCGAGGTACAAAAGGGTAATCCTCCGGAAGAGCGCAAACTACAGAGGCTCTTCAGAAGCGGAGTCGCTACCCGCATGATCAAGCGCTGCAACGACTTCGGAGCGGGCGGCGTAAGCGTAGCCATTGGCGAGCTGGCAGACGGTCTTGAGATCGAGCTCGACAATGTTCCTAAGAAATACGAAGGCCTCGATGGCACTGAGCTCGCGATAAGCGAGTCGCAGGAGAGAATGGCATGCGTCATAGCTGCTTCCAACGAAGAACTCTTCAAGACGCTTGCAGCTGAGGAAAACCTCCAGTGCGTCAAGGTAGCCACAGTCACAGAGAGCCCAAGGCTCGTTATGAACTGGAACGGCAACAAGATAGTAGACGTCTCGAGAGAGTTCCTCGATACCAACGGAGCCGACAAGCACATCGACATCGCTCCTGAAGTTCCAAAGGACTGGAACGCTACAAGCATGTACGCAGAGTCGAGAAGCTTCACCGCGGCCATGAGAAATCTTGCGCAGGATCTCAACATCTGCTCCAAGAGAGGCATCTCTGAGCGCTTCGACTCCACGATCGGAGCAGGCACGGTGCTGATGCCGTTTGGCGGCAAAAACCAGCTCACTCCTATCCAGGCGATGGTTCACAAGATCCCGATCGAAGAGGGACACACAGACGACTGCTCGCTGATGGCGTTCGGATATAACCCGTTCATCTCGAGCGCTTCACCATATCACGGAGCCTATCTCGCGGTGATAGAGTCGGTCGCCAAGCTGATCGCGGCAGGCGCCAAATTCGAAGACGTATACCTCTCATTCCAGGAGTACTTCGAGTCGCCTAGAAAAGAAGGCAAGAGGTGGGGCAAGCCACTGGCTGCACTTCTCGGAGCATTCGAAGCCCAGATGGGGCTCGGCATCGGAGCGATCGGCGGAAAGGACTCCATGAGCGGAAGCTTCGAAGACTTCGACGTGCCTCCGACACTCATCTCCTTTGCCGTCACCATGGGCAAGGTACCTGAAATAGTTTCGCCTGAGTTCAAAGCCCCTGGCCACAGGGTCGTATGGCTGAAGCCATATCTTCAGGAAGACAACAGCGGAGCCGGGGAAGGACTGCCTGATCCAATCTCGCTCATAAGAGTGTGGAACAAGGTGTACGAACTCATCTCGAGCGGCAAGGCTGTAGCGGCGTACACACCTGGCATGGGCGGAGTCGCTGAGGCCATCATGAAGATGAGCTACGGAAACGGCATCGGCTTCAAATATATGCTCGACGAGGCTGAGGCTGAGGAAGCCGAGGGCAAGACATACACAGCTAACAGAATAAAGGCAGACGCTCTTAAGGATATCTTCGGATATTCCTACGGAAGCATCATACTGGAAATGGCCGACGACAAGGATGTCGCTGTCCGCTCCATAGATATAGAAACGCTCGGTTACACATGCGAAGAGGAAAGCATTTCCTTCGCAGACGAGAGGGTAGGCATCGGCGAACTTCTGATGCTTTACGAGGACAAGCTAGAGAGCGTATTCCCTAACAACGCGGATACAAAGACTACTCTTATGGGCAATGTCAGCTATGCCGCAAGAAGCTGGTGTGCTACCGTTTACAAGAGAAGCGAGCCAAAGGTGCTCATCCCTGTATTCCCTGGCACCAACTGCGAGTACGACAGTGCGAGAGCGGTCAGAGAGGCCGGCGCTAAGCCGGAGATCATGGTGATCAGGAACCGCACTTCCGACGATATCAAGCGCTCGGTGGAGCAGTTCGCAGCGGCCCTCAAGGAATCGCAGGTAGTGTTCATTCCGGGAGGCTTCTCGGGAGGAGACGAGCCGGATGGCTCCGCGAAGTTCATCACTGCGTTCTTCCGTAACGCGGCGATCACCGAGGGCGTCACAGAGCTCCTCGAGAGAAAAGACGGCCTGATGCTCGGTATCTGTAACGGCTTCCAGGCACTCGTCAAACTCGGACTCGTCCCATACGGCAAGATCGTAGACACTGAGCCGGATAGCCCAACGTTGACATACAACACGCTTGGTGCCCACCAGTCCAGGATCGTAAGAGTCAGAGTAGCATCCAACAAGTCGCCATGGCTGAGGTACAGCAACGTCGGAGATATCTACTCTGCTCCTGTATCCCACGGAGAGGGACGCTTCATCGCTCCTGAGGAGACACTCAGGTATCTCGCGAAGATGGGGCAGATCGCGACTCAATATGTCGACCTCGAAGGTAACGCGACCGGAGACATCAGGTTCAACCCTAACGGCTCCATGCTGGCCATCGAAGGCATCACTTCGCCAGACGGCAGAGTGCTCGGCAAGATGGGCCACGCCGAGAGAGTCGGACAGGGCCTCTACAAGAACGTGGACGGCAACTACTTCATGAAGCTGTTCGAAAACGCAGTCGAATACTTTAAATAAAAGTAAAAGTAGCGCGAAGCTCCGGCCGGGGAAACTCGCCGGAGTTTTGTTTCAAAAGGACGAATATGCAAAAAACTAGTATACAAAACAGGATCATCTGGATAATACTGGCCTTTTTCGGCTGGTATATAGTGCTTGGTGACACGGCGGTAATCGGCCTCGACAAACTGATCAGAGCGATAGTGCCGAACCCATCGCCGGGGCTCGCTTTCGTGCTCGAATACTATGCACCGCTTCTGGCGTCATGCGTTGTGTTCGTGATCATATGCGCGCTCACCAGGAGAAACCGTTTCCTACTGGATATCATAAAGCCGACTAGGGAAAAGCAGAGCATGTCGCATCTCGGCGTGGGCCTGCTGCTCGGCTTTCTGACGAACTTCTTCTGTATCGTCTGCGCGCTTATCCACGGAGACATCAAACTCTCGCCTCATTTCTCGGCTTCAGATATACCGCTGATGCTCTTCGCGCTGCTCTGCGTATTCTTCCAGAGCACCTCAGAAGAGCTCTGGTGCAGGGGCTTCATGATGCACCGCATCAATGTGCACTATCCGCTCTGGGTAGGCATAGTCGTAAACAGCATCGTGTTCGGGCTGCTCCACAGTTTCAACGACGGCATCACAGCTCTCGCGATGGCAGACCTCATCATATGCGGCCTTGCGTATTCGCTGCTCTGCTGGTATTCGGGCTCGATCTGGACCTGCTTCGGCATACACACGATGTGGAACTTCACGCAGAACTTCATCTTCGGACTTCCTAACAGCGGACTGGTCTCGGAGTGCTCGATCTTCCACCTCGACGCGGCAAGCGGCATCAGCAACTGGATCTACAGCTATGAGTTCGGAGTAGAAGGCGCTGTGCCTGCGGTCTTCATCGACATCTTGCTCGCCGGAGTAATTCTCTACCTCGCCGTGAAGAATGGACGCATCAAAGAGCTCACGCTCAGCAGAGAGTCGCAGGGACTTGAGCCGCTTCCGAGCCCAAAGAAGAAGCCGCACCAGACTGTCGTTGTCGAGGCGGACCCTGCAGCAGAGCCTATAGCCCTGCAAAAGGCAGAGAACGAAAAGTACGTTGAATTCGATGAAGAGTAATTGTACAATCTTAACAACAGAAGCGGCGGACGTGCCGCAATCAGATAGAAAATATTACAGGAGGAAGTATAAATGGAAAAGTATGTATGCAGCGTATGCGGATATGTTTATGACCCAGCAGTAGGCGATCCAGATAACGGCGTTGAGCCGGGCACAGCTTGGGAAGATGTGCCTGAAGATTGGACTTGCCCACTCTGCAGCGTAGGAAAGGAAAACTTCGAAGCTGAGTAGTCAAACAGACAAAATCGCAAAAGATGCCGGCCCAAACGAGCCGGCTTTCTATTCTTCTGAGAAAGGAGTCCGCATTGATGGATACGGATATCCGGACGGCCCGCCTCGAACTCGAGACTGACGCCTCCGGAAAAACATATATATCATACGATGATTCATTTGAGGATACCGATGTGCCCGAGCTCAGGGTGCTGATCGCAAGGCGGCAAGATAAAGCGCCTAAGGAGTCAGCCGAGCCCGGCGATGCGGACGGCTCTTCGGATGCCCGCGAGTTTAGGGTCTTCTACCAGAAGGCCATGGCTTATGACGACCTCGGAGAGTATATGAGCAAGCACGGCTGCGCTTCGTGCGCTTTTACGACAGTGCTCAGGGCGTTCTCAGATAAGCGAGGGGGCATTCGCCCGGATGACATAGTCAAGAAGATCGAGCCGACATACTTCAAAAGGGCCGAGTGGCTGTTCAACTACAAGAGACCGATGCTGCTCCAGATGCCAGTCACACTCTGCGGCATCTCAAAGATCCTCAGAGCGGAGGGCATAGCGAACCGCTACATCAAGAGCTTCGAAGATGAGGCCGCGGTCAAAGACATCACGCAGCACCTTCTCTCTGGCAGACCTGTAATGGTGGAGACCAGCCGCAAGAGAAGAGAAGGCGGAAGGATAGTCGCTAGAAACGACAAGAAGTACGCCGGCACCAACCACACTCAGGTGCTCCTCGGAGTGACGCGTGAAGGCAAGGTGGTCTACGCGGATTCAGCGGGGCGCCCATGGGCAGGCAGCAGGCAGAGGCTCAAAGAGACCGAGCTTTCAGACATGATCAATTACATGTTCCCTCAGCAGGCCGTAAGCAATGCCAATTACTATATCGGCAGAAAGAGGACCGGCGGGTACATATTGATAGACGAGGATATCTGAAAAGTAACGTTTCTGTAATTGAATTGTTCACCGCCATAGTGTATATTTTTTCGGAATGGAAATTCACGCGAATCAAGCGCATATAAATAAGAAGATAAATCAAAAGATAAGAGACAAATAATGGCAGATAATAAGGATAAGAAGATAGAAGAAAAGCAGCCTAAAAAGATGAGCAAGGGAATGATAGCGCTCATCGTGGCGGTAGTGATCGCAGCCTGCGGATTTGGCGGATGGCGAGAAGGCTATACTCGCTACCGAGGATGAGGCCGAGGTAGACAAAGTCATCGAAGACGCCGCAGGCAAGGTGTCCGAACTCAAGACAGACGCCCAGTATACAAAGGAAGAAGAGGAAGAGGCAGCCAGGCAGGCTGAGCTCGAGCGTAAGCGTCAGGAAGAGTAAGCTGCGGCAGCTGCAGCGGCAGCAGCGCGCAGTTCGAGCAAGAAATCCTCAGGCGGCGGCTGCGTAGGTGGAGGTTCAAGTGCCTTCTATTAAAGCCGGCGCATCAGGAAATGATTTGACAAACACAATGAGAGACTCGGGCAAAAGGGTCTCTCAGTTTTCGTATATAAGGGTGATCGCCTGCATGGCGATAGTCCTGCTCCACACGATGAACGGAGCCAGGATCTATCACATGGATACAGTATCTCAGGGCGAATCGCTGGCAGCATTCACGGTATGCTCAGTCTTGATGTGGGCGGTGCCGTGTTTTCTTATGGTAAGCGGAGCGCTGCTCCTCGACCCTGCAAGGGAGATAACATGGGGCAAGATATTCGGCAAATACATCCGCCGCATGCTGATCGCACTTATACTATTCACCGCCATATTCACAGTCATAAGGCACGATCCAAAGGCCGGTACTAGCACGGTGTCGGAGTTCTTCAACGGCCTCGCGTTCAATCACTGCATGGCGTATCTCTGGTATCTGTATCTTATGATCGCGGTATACCTGTTGCTCCCACTGCTTCGAAAGGCGGCATTTGCTATGAGCGATAGGGGACTCTGGCTGCTCTCCGCAGCTCTCATAGCCATCGCGATACTGCTCCAGCTTTATCTGCTGGGCTCGGTCGCGGGTTCGCCTGCGTTCATAGGCATCGTGGCTTCGCTTCAGCTACTGATCGGCTGCCTGGCGTATGTCTTCATCGGGCGCCTCATCTTTATGAAGAGGCTTGACTCCAGGATCTGCATAGCGCTTCTGGTCATCACCACAGTGGCTCTTGCGGTAGCTACGTATAAGGCGGGGCAGACGACAGACGATTCTAGCTACATAAGCGCGTACTGCTCGCCTCTTGTAGTGCTTCAGTCGATCTCGATATATTCACTGTTGCTCGGCATCAAAGCGGAAGCCGGGCCACTTATCCGAAGCGCCGACAAGTGTACTTTCGGCATATACCTTATACACATGATCTTCGTAAGGATCACCATGTCTGAACTCGGCGTAGATCCGTTCAGCTATGGACCGTTCGGATTCATATTCCTGAGCGCGATCTTTTTCCTGGCAGCTTATGCCGTAGCGTGGACGATCAGGAACTTTACGGGGTCAGCGATAATCTGATAAATAGGACAATTCAGCGCGCGCCTGATCCTCGGCGCGTGTTATCATCAAGCGTAAGGTTAACGATTCACAGAAAGGTTCGACGATGAAGAAAAGGTTTGCATTAGTTCTTGTGCTGGCTATGCTGATGAGCTGCGTGCCTGCATTCGCTTTTGCCACAGATGAAGACGGCCAGGGCACACCGGCTGTTACCGAAGAGAGCGGACAGGAGGTCGCTGGCGAGAGCGGCACTGAGGACACTATCGAGGATGGCACTGTGATCGATGAAGAGCCAGAGGAGACTGCTCCGACTTACAAAAACGAAGTGGTTACTGAAGGTGGCAAGCTCGTCTACTACAACGCAAGCGGCGCAAAGGACATGTCCAAAGGCTGGAAGCGCGCTTCCAACGGGACTTATTACAGTAACGGCAGCGCTATCGTGACTTCGCCGACAAGGATCGCCGGCACGACGACTGTCACCAAGAAGGTCAAATACTATTGGAACAAAAAGAAAAAGAAATGGCAGACCAAGAAAAAGAAGCGCGCCAAGACCAAGTATAAGACGGTCAAAAAGACTGTCACTACGAACAACCTGTACAATTTTGGTACCGATGGCAAGCTGATCACCAAGAGCGGCGTGTACACATACAATGGCAATGAGTATTATGGCCTTGGTGGCGGAGCCATCAAGACCGGCTGGGCAGCTGTCGGAGATAACGCGATGTACTTCTACGGCAACGGACGCATGGCCAAGAACACTACAGTCGGATATCTCAAGATCCCTGCAAACGGCAGGCTGGGAAGAGCTTATGCGCTCGGCGTAAGAAAGCTCGACAGCACAAAGTGGACTCTCAAGCAGGCATACAAGAATTCATACAAGCTCAAATATAAAGGTAGAAAGTACCGCGCTCCTAATGCCGAGACCTACGCTATCCGCGGCTTCACAAAAGGCTACGGCAACTGCTACGTGATGGCTTCCACCTTCTACATCCAGGCCAAGCTTCTCGGATACGATGTCCATCAGGTAAAGGGCAAAGTAGCTCACATCTTCCCACATTCCTGGACTGTCATCAGGCAGGGCGGAAAGGAATGGGTCTACGATCCTAACTTCAAGAACGAGACGAGAAGAAGCGGATGGAAGATCTGGTATGGCAAGAAAGGTACCTGGAGATACACCAACTATTCGAAGATGAACTAGTTATCAGCTTCTGAGAAACATCGAATGATCAAATACAGCCAACCAAGCGTTGGCTGTATCTTTGTTGTAGCTTTAGCGCGATTAAACCACCGGCTATGCCGGTGAGAATGAAATGCTTCAGCTTTAAGAAGAAAACCTCCGATGCTACTATTGATGTGG
>CADAUB010000035.1 GCA_902790965.1 uncultured Eubacteriales bacterium
GGCCACGATAATTCCCAGAATCGCCCGCCTGGAGCTCTTATCCCTATACTTTTTGATTTTCTTCTGGATCTTCTGATCGTTATCTCGAACTTGTTTTTCTCAGTCTTTAGAAGTCATTTTTCCCTCATAATAATTATCATGATGTTATTTCTGTATAGCACCAATAAAACCATTCTTATTATACAGCAAATGCCACAAGAAAGTTATCCGCTCTTGTAGCCTTAAGTCTTTGATCATTCGATACTGTTCTTGCCGTTATTCTCTACCCTTAGATGACACCTGCGGGAATCAGGTAAAGCATGGAGCCTACTATATCCTCAGGCGAAGACACAAACCCTTCTGCCGTCCACTGATTAAGCACAGCACAAAGGCCGCGACACTTGTGTATTCCACAATGTTGCGGCCTTTGATATTCCAAAGATCCAATTGTTTTGTTATTCAAGTTCCACTGAAGCACATCCCAAGGTATATCTGCGGCTGTCGCAGTCATGAATTCGATGTTTAGCCCTGCCTTTCTGAAAGTTTCTGCTCAAATCGATTCTTTCCGCTATCCTTTGGTATTTCCGTAGGATATGATCCATCAAAGCAGGCGCTACAATAGCCTTCATTTTCCCGCAAGTTCACCAAGGCTACCTACAGGAAGGAATCCTAGCGAATCCGCCCCTATCATCTCGGCGATCTCAGGTATGGAGTGCTGACACGCAATTAGATGCTCTTCCGAGTCGATATCTGTTCCGTAATAGCATGGGTGGAGAAACGGCGGAGCTGAGATCCTCATATGCACCTCCCATGCCCCGGCATTCCGAAGCAGCGAGATGATATGCCTGCTTGTAGTTCCCCTCACGATCGAATCATCGATCAGTACTATACGCTTGCCTGCCACTACCTCTTCTACAGCGGCCAGCTTGATATTGACCTGGTCTTTTCTGGAATCCGGCGCAATAAATGTCCTCCCGATGTATTTGTTCTTGATCAGTCCTATCTCATATGGGATCCCTGATGACTGGCTGTATCCGAGAGCGGCATCAAGGCCTGAATCCGGGACTCCGATCACAAGATCTGCCGAGACCGGATGGGTCTTTGCAAGTATTTCTCCCGCCTTGATTCTTGCCGCATGGACAGACCTTCCCTCTATCACCGAATCAGGGCGAGCGAAGTAGATGTATTCAAAAATGCAGAGCTTTTTCTCCGCTTTTTCGCAGTGCTCCCTGCGTGATATGACACCATTCTTGCTGAAAATAAGGATCTCGCCTGGCTCTATATCCCTGACAAGCTTCGCTCCTACTGCATGAAGTGCGCAGCTTTCAGAGGCAACTACATAAACTCCGTCCTCTGTTACGCCATAGCAAAGTGGGCGGAAGCCATGCGGGTCCCTGGCGCAGATAAGCTTTTGTGGGGACATGAGGATCAGAGAGTATGCTCCTTCCAACGTATCCATTGCACGGCTCAGTGCTTCCTCGATAGAAGGAGCTGTAAGCCTTTCCTTTGTAACTATATACGCGATAGTTTCCGTATCGCTAGATGTATGAAAAATGGCCCCTGTCAGCTCAAGCGTGGAGCGAAGCTCCGCAGCGTTCGAAAGATTGCCGTTATGCGCAATGGCCATCCGGCCCTTCTGGTGATTGACCACTATCGGCTGGCAGTTGGAACGTGTATTTTTCCCTGTCGTTCCATACCTTGTATGTGCAACTGCCATGGTCCCATCCGGAAATGAGGCCAAGGTGTCCTTTGAGAATACTTCGTTGACAAGCCCCTGATCTATATGTGATGTAAACAGGCCATCGTCACAGACAACTATACCGCAACTCTCCTGACCTCTATGCTGCAGAGCATACAAGCCGTAATAACATATGTTTGCCGCATCTACAGGCTCAGAAGCCATTACACCGAAAACTCCGCATTCTTCGTGAATACTCATATTGCTGTCTTACTCCTTACTTCATCAGATACGACCAGATCAAGTTTGCGTGCATCAAGCTCAGTTCTACGGCAACATTCTCTTCAGGGAGGAAGGCCGGATTGTGAAGAGGCAAAGAGCAGCCTGCTCCAATGTGGTAGAAAGAGCCCGGTGTCTTGTCTAGGAAGCAACCGAAATCTTCAGTTGTCATGGTCGGTTCTTCTATGATATGAACATTCGCCTCACCGAAAATCTGCTTAGCAGTTTCCTCTGCAAGCGATGTCATTCTGCCTTCGTTTACTACGCCGGGGTAACTGTGTACGTAATCTATCTCGACGGAGGTACCGGTCTTCTCAGCGACCTTCTCTACAGTCTTCCTGAACTCGTCTTCCATCTTTTTGCGGGTTTCCGTACCGAGCGTCCTGATTATCCCTTCAAACACCGCTTCTCCCGGCATGATGTTACCTACGGTGCCCGACTCCATTTTGCCTACATTCAGGACGCATTTATCCTGAGTCACCTTTGCTGGGAGCGCCAGTAATTCCGTGATCATCTCTGCCGTAGCGCCAAGTGCATCTATTCCCTTTTCTCTCGTCGCTCCGTGTGATGTGACCCCTTTCACCTCGACCCTGAACATGTCCGACGCGGCGTAGAATTTGCCGTAGCGCACCCCTATATGTCCTGCCGGAAGATCCGGACTGACATGCGCGCCAAAAACGGCCGTCACTCCATCAAGACAGCCTTCCCTGACCATCCTTTCAGCTCCTCCGTTTCCTTCTTCATCAGGCTCGAACAGGAATATCACGTTTCCCTTAAGTGCGCCTCTGTGTTCAGACAGTAACCTCGCTGCTCCAAGCGCTGCTGCGGTGTGCACATCATGACCGCACGCATGCATGACTCCGGGCACCTCCGACGCGAATGAAGCACCGGTGATCTCACTAAGCGGAAGCGCATCCATATCGGCTCTTATAGCAACTGTTTTGGCTGAGCCACTCTCTGAGTCTTCGTTATCGCATCTCAACATACCAACGACAGCCGTATCCAGGACCCTCTTTGTTGTTATTCCGAGCCCATTCAGGTATCGTTCTACAAGTTCGGCTGTACGGTACTCATGATTTCCCATCTCAGGATGTCTGTGGATGGTCATCCTTAATTCTTTTATCTCATCCGCGAATCTCTCCGCGTCTCTTCTGAAAGTCTGCGTCATTTGATTTCTCCGGTGAATACGGTTACAGCCGGTCCGGTCATAAAGCACCGGCCCGTTGCCATGTCGCACTCTATCTCGAGGTCTCCTCCCTTGAGATGTACAAGCACTTTGCTTTCCAGTTTTCCGGTAAAACATCCTGCAGCTACTGCTGCTGTCGCTCCCGTGCCACACGCGTATGTCTCTCCCGAACCTCTTTCCCAGACACGGAAGCTTATCTCTTCAGGACTGATCAGCTCTATGAATTCCGAATTGACTCCATTCGGAAATCTGCCGGAGCTTTCTATTGCCGGTCCTATAGTTTCAAGCGGGATACCGCCAAGCGCATCGCATGATCTGCCTCCATAGAACGGTTCTTCAGCGGCATATTCGGACAGATCGGGATTATCTTCAAGGAAGAACACCGCATGAGGATTTCCCGTATTGACTGCCGTGAAGCAAAGATCTTTTCCGCCTATAGTTAGATGCTCGGATGCCTCGGAAATAACAGCTATACCCATATCAACGGTCGCGCCTACAGCCTTGCCCTCTCGTATATCAAGTCTGACTTCCTTCACGCCAGCTCTCGTATCTATCGACACGTTCGTCTTTTCCGGCGGGACCATCCCATTGTCATATATATACTTGGCGACGCATCTGACCCCGTTACCGCACATTGCCCCCTCGGATCCGTCTCGGTTGAACATGTGCATGAAGGCATCAGCCCTTTCCGATGGTTCTATGAGTATAAGTCCGTCACTCCCTATACCGTATCGTCTGTCTGAAAGCTCAATGGCCAGGCTTGATGGATCTTGCACGCTTTCTTCAAAGCAGTTAACGTATATATAATCGTTTCCGCATCCCTGCATTTTTGTGAATTTCATTGTTCTGTCCTTCGTATTACAGATTTCTTAATCCCTGCTCAAGCGCTGTTTTCATAGAAGTCTTGTCGTCTTTGGCCTTGATTACTCTGGCAGGGCAGCCTGCAACGACCATTCCCGGCTGGACGTCCTCTGTTACGATAGCGCCGGCAGCCACAACAGCACCCTTCCCGATCCGAACGCCTTCTATCACTACGGCATTTGCTCCAACGAGCACGTCGTCTTCTACGATAACAGGGACCGCAGAAGCTGGTTCGACTACACCTGCGAGGACAGCGCCGGCGCCTATGTGGCAGTTTTTGCCTACTTCAGCTCTTCCCCCAACGACAGCCCCCATATCTATCATCGTGCCTTCGCCGATGACCGCGCCTATATTGATAACAGCACCCATCATGATCACAGCATTATCGCCTATTTCAACCTTCTCTCTTATGAAGGCTCCGGGCTCTATTCTCGCATGAAGGCTCTTGGTATCCAGCAGATGGAGCGCGCTGTTTCGGCAGTCGTTCTCTATTACGATGTCTTCGATCCTGTCGCTGCTTCTCTTTACTATCTCTTCCAGCTCATTCCAGTCTCCGAAAACTATCTTGTCGCTTACACCGAATACCTTTGCGCTTCCGTAATCTATCGGTGCATTTTCTTTGACGTACATTCTGACCGGTGTCTTCTTCTCTGCGGTACTGATCAGTTCAATGATTTCCTGTGCGTTCATGGCTTCACTCTCCTCCTTATTTACCGCTGTCTCCGTAGTTGGAGAGCACTCTCGCTGATGGGTCGTCTACATCGCAGCCTTCCCACGCTTTATTAGGCATCCAGAAGTCTACGATCATCTCCGCTTGGCCCGGATAATATTTTTCGAATATGTCTCTGTACAAAAGTGACTCTTTAGTGAACGGCCTTGCATGATCATATTTGCGGCATCCCGCCATGAACTCCTCGTCAGAGTACTTGTGCTCCGCGTACTCCTTGAGATCATCCACCATCGAGTGGCCGACCGCATCAGAGAACGCTGCTTTTTCTCTCCAAAGGATCTCCTCCGGCAAGTAGTCACCTTCGAACGCCTTTCTGAGAAGATATTTGCCCTTGCCATATTTGTTCAGCTTGATCTCAGGGTCTATCGACATAACGTACTCGACAAACGCGAGATCACCGAATGGAACTCTGCCTTCAAGGGAGTTTCCTGAAATGCAGCGGTCTGCTCTTAGCACATCGTACATATGGATCTCTCGTATGCGCTTACACGCCTCTTCTTGGAAATCCTCCGCTGACGGTGCAAAATCCGTATATTTGTAGCCGAAAAGCTCATCAGATATCTCACCTGTCAGGATGACGCGGATATCTGTCTGCTCGTGGATGGCTTTGCAGACAAGGTACATACCTATCGATGCTCTTATAGTCGTGATGTCATAAGTCCCAAGGAGCCATATGACTTGCTCAAGCGCGTCCAGAACATCCTGTCTGCTGATTATCACCTCGGTATGGTCGCTTCCGATGAAATCGGCAACTTTCTTAGCATATTTGAGGTCGATAGCATCTACGTCCATTCCAATGGCGAAGGTCCTGATCGGCGCCTCAGACTCCCTGGCAGCTATAGAGCAGACCAGCGATGAGTCGAGCCCTCCCGAAAGCAGGAATCCCACTTTGGCATCAGCCACCAAACGCTTTCTGACACCTTCAGTCAGCAATGTATTGATGTTGGCGCAGATCTCATCAATGTCTCCTTTGACACATTCCTTCACCGAAGTCATGTCCCTATACCTTGTGAATTCCCCATTCCGCCAGTAACATCCCGGTGGAAACGGCATCACTTTGCTGCAGATACTAAGGAGGCTCTTAGGTTCGCTCGCGAAAGCGATGCATCCTTCACTGTCATATCCGTAGTAAAGCGGCCTTATACCGATCGGGTCTCTTGCCGCTATGAATTCATCTGTCCTGCCATCATAAATGACGCAAACAAACTCAGCATCGAGTTTCTCGAACATATCTGTGCCATATTCAAACCATAGCGGCAGCAGTATTTCGCAGTCAGAGTCGGATTTGAAGGTATAACCTTTCTCTTCGAGTTCCCTTCTGGTTTTCTTAAAACCATATAGCTCACCATTGCAGACTACGGTGCACCCGTCCCTCATGAAAGGCTGCATCCCGCCGGATGTCAGGTCCATAATGGAAAGCCTGTGAAAGCCCATTATGCCTTTACTGTCAACATCAACGATGCGAGTATCATCAGGACCTCTGTATTTTGTCAGCGCAAAAGCCTCTCCAAATTCCGGAAGAGTCGTAAGGCTTCCGGTCGTTGTCATTATTGTGCACATATCCCAGCCTCCTTACTTTTCTCCGAACAGTAAAAGTCCATAGTTAGGAAGAGGCCAGTATGTTTTGGATGTCTGTGCCTCCGCTGCGTCGCTGTCGTGTCTAAGCTGTTCCATTGCAGGAAGCAGTTTGTCTCTTATGATCTCTGAATCTTTCACATAATCCTCATTGCTAAGTGAATCCAGGATCCCGACAAGCTTATCGACATCAGAGTAGATGCTGTCTGTCTGCTTGGACAGGAAGGCGATCATATTCTCTTCAAATCTGCATTCAAGATCAGCTATAACACTTCTTTTATCTGCAGCATTGCGTGCAAGCTCCGCAGCATATCTCTCTAATGCCGGAGCGATCCTCTTGATCGCCATCGATCTCATCGTCCTCGCCTCTATGCATATAGTCTTGCAGTAGGTCTCAAGCATCACCTCGCATCTGGATTCAAGCTCAGACACCGAGAACACCTTCTGCCTTGTCAACATCTTTGCGTTCTTTTCGTCCAAAAGATGTGGAACGCAGTCGGCGGTCGTTCTGTAGTTTGAAAGGCCGCGGCTTTCTGCCTCAGTGACCCAGGCATCGTTGTATCCGTCGCCGTTGAAGATGATCCTTCCATGTTTTTTGAGCGTCTCTCTTACAAGGTCATATATATCCTTCATCAGATCATCAGAGCCTTCCAGCTTTGACGCAAAATGCTCCAGCGAATCCGCTACGGCGCTGTTTATGACCACATTTGGAAAAGCGATGCTGCTCATCGAGCCCGGCATCCTGAATTCGAATTTATTTCCGGTGAAGGCAAATGGTGATGTCCTGTTTCTGTCGGTGTTGTCTCTGCTGAAGCCGGGCAGTACAACAGTTCCCAGCTTCATAAGCACCTCTTCGTGTTCCTCATAAGGCACATCTTCTTCAATGGACTTAAGCACTTCCGTTAGCTCATCTCCGAGGAATATCGAAATGATAGCCGGCGGAGCCTCGTTCGCTCCGAGTCTGTGATCATTGCTTGCGGAAGCTACTGATATTCTCAAAAGATCCTGGAACTCATCCACCGCCCTGATAACGGCGCAGAGAAAGAGTAGAAACTGCGCGTTATCATGCGGGGTATCGCCGGGCGATAAAAGATTACCGCCACGGTCTGTGGAGAGTGACCAGTTGTTATGCTTGCCGCTGCCGTTTACACCATCGAAAGGCTTCTCATGCAGCAGAGCGACGAATCCATGCCTCTCAGCTACCCTCTTGATCATTTCCATCACAAGCTGGTTTTGATCGGCAGTTACATTTACTTTTGTATATATGCAAGCGAGTTCATGCTGAGATGGTGCCACTTCGTTGTGCTCTGTCTTGGCCAGCACACCGAGCTTCCACAGCTCGATGTTGAGTTCCTCCATGAAACTGGATACTTCAGGCTTTATCGGGCCAAAGTAATGATCATCCAGTTCCTGCCCCTTAGGCGGCATGACCCCGTACAGAGTCCTGCCGGTGAATCTGAGATCCGGTCTCTGTTCATACAGATCCTGAGGAACAAGAAAATACTCCTGCTCCGCACCCACTACAGCGTGGACTCTCTTTACCGAATCATTACCAAGTATATGAAGCACTTTGAGGGCCTGGAGGTTGAGTGCGTCCATCGATCTTAGAAGTGAAGTCTTCTCATCCATGGCTTCCCCGCTATATGAACAGAAAGCTGTCGGTATGCAGAGAGTTTTGCCCCTGATAAATGCATAGGAAGTCGGATCCCATGCCGTGTAGCCTCTTGCCTCGAAGGTCGCTCTCAGCCCGCCTGATGGAAACGATGAAGCATCGGGTTCGCCTTTTATGAGCTCTTTTCCTGAGAAATCCATGATGACTCCGCCGTCAGGTGAAGTCTGGATAAAGCTGTCGTGCTTTTCAGCGGTTACTCCGTTGAGTGGCTGGAACCAGTGTGTGAAATGCGTAGCGCCCTTTGACACAGCCCAGTTTTTCATAGCCTGGGCTACAGCATTTGCTATTTCCGGATTCAGTGGATTGCCCTGGTTTATTGTTTTCCTCATCGAGCGGTAAACATCCGCCGAAAGCATAGATCTCATGACCTTGTCATCAAATACCATCGAACCGAAATACTCAGATACTGTACTCATTACAGTCACCCCTTTCTTTACACGGTCATATCAACGGCCGCATTAGATTAAAAAAAACATACTCCAAATTTACTCCCGATTATCCAACAAATAAAATACGTTCCTTGTTTGCGCTACTATACCTTCGGCGTATGAATAGCCGAAATCAATAGGCACTAAAAAACTCCGGGAAAGATTTCCTTCCCGGAGTCTCAGTTTGTGATTGAAAGAAGTTTATCACTCGTGGATTATCAGTCTTGGCTCGCCGTCATACTTGATCTTCTTGTGATCCTTGAAGTATTCCTCCAGAAGATTTGGTGCTTTGGTCGCGACCTCGATCGGCCTTCCGTTCTTCTCGATCTCCTCCGGTGTAAGGTCGAGGCAATCTTTTATGTTGATGAAGAAATAGCTCTGCATGATCACAGTAAAGACATCATCGTCCTTGACCTCTTTGCCGTTCATCTTGAGTGAGATGATCTCGTGCTTTTTACGATCAAACTCGCAGCAGAATCCCTTCGAGAACTGGAACCATTCGTTATGCTCGCTGTCATTGAAAGATTCTTCGCGAAGCATAAACTTCACGCCATGCCTAAGCTGTTTACCTGAAAGCCTAAGGCCCATAGCAGGCTCAGAAAACGGGAATATCTCAATGAAGTCCCTTAACGTGACTATTGGCCCAAGCGTTGTCTTACGGATGCTCCCAGAACCAATGATAGCAAGATCCGCCCCTATCTGATCCCTCATGCACTCCGAAAGAAGGTCGCCAAGCTCGGTCTCCATATTGCGCTTAGGATGTGTGTAAGCGCGAGGGAATCTCGTAAGGATCTTTCCGTACTTCTCGTCTGTATATTCCTTGTACTCTTTGACTACCTTCTCGAGCGCCTTGTCGCGAGGGCAAAGCTTGTCCGTGATAGGGATACACTGCCATGTGTATGAATCTATGCAGTTGTTTTCTGTATCGATCTTCAGGTCGAAGCGCCCGATCTGATCAGTACCGACAGCTGCCTGTACGATCGGGATCCCTGCTACGACGCAAGGCTCTTCGAGGAGCGTATGGCTGTGCCCGCCGATGATGATGTCTACTCCGCACGCAGGGTCGAGCGCCTCCGCAAGCCTCTTGTCCTCTTCGAACCCGATATGTGTGAGCAATACGGTAAGATCAACATCCTCATTTTTATATGCATCGCAGATCTTAGCCACCTCAGTTGCCGCGTCCTGGATATCTATCAGGGTACCTACCACCTTTTCGCTCTTTGTGTTCTTCAGCACTTCCTCGGTCAGTATACCTATGAACATCACGCGCATCCCATCGATCTCTTTGATGTAGTGTGAGTTGAAAAGACGCGTACCGATGAACTTTATATACATATTGGCGTTGATGATCGGGAACGACGCGCACTTCTCGATGAACAGCATGTGAGCCAGGCCATAATCCGCCTCGTGATTGCCGATAGTCACGACATCGGGCGCTAAGAGATTCATGATCTCGATGGTCGAGAGGCCCTTGAATTCGCTGTCGATGAGCGAGCCGCGAAACATGTCGCCTGAGATAGAATAAATGACATTCTTTTCCTCTTCGCGGACTTTATTTACATAACCGGACAGACGTGACACCCCTCCGATGAGCTTGTCGTCTACCTTCTCCGCGAGGAAGTCCCCGTGAAGGTCGTTTGAGTGTAGCAGCGTAAGCTTTTTCAGTTTCTTCTTCATAGTCCCCCCTATGTTACTTTGTCTCTTTCAGCCAGGCAACAAGCGCATCGATGATCTTGTCTTCGATCTCAGCCGGAAGACGCCCTTCTTCCTTTTCAGGATCCATCATGCGCGGTATCTTATCCTTTCCGGAGTCTTCCTCGATCACTATGTCGCTCAGAGTCAGATGAAGCCCCGCCTGATGCAGGCTATCCGAAAGCATAGAAACCAGTTTAGGCTTAACGTACTCAGAGGAAAGCAGCTTGACTGCCCCTTTCTCGATCGTATCTGCATCTGTGACGCTGAAGACGAATTTCGCCAGGCCACCGCCGATGCCTGTAAGCATTGGGCTTTCGTCGAGTTTTGTGCTGTCTGTCTTCACTCTCGCAGCATGGAGCGATATCTTTGCTCCCGGCTTGTCTTCCGCGTACAGAGCGCCTATCACGATCGCGTCGCTGCCAAGAGCATCCTTCAGAGCCTTGTTCAAAGCGCCTACGATAGTCTCCTGCTGATCCTCTACCAGCCATACGATTATCTTGTCCCTCGTGTCTGTATCCAGATAACCGAGAAGCTTCTCTACCACCGGGACGATATCGTCTCCGAGCTTCATGACCAGCTTGTCGAACAGCTCAGGATCAGCCTTTGTCTTGCAGTCTGCTGTCAGCTGTGGAACCAAAGTTTCAAAGCATTTCTCGTAGTTGATGTCCTTAACGTTGATACTGATTCTTATCATGATTTCCCCCTGCTTCCGGTTACATTCTCAATTATTTCCCTTGCCATTAATGATAGCACAAGAATGTTCTTCACAAAAAGACCGACGGAGATGATCCAGCGGTCTTATGCAGGTCAATTGAGAAAATGAGCAAACGCTCCTTATGTACCATACTATTTTCGTCTGCTGAATAAAACTAATCGCATCTTGTGGACTCCACCGCGTGCTATAATTCAAGCAGATACGGCTTCCTGCGAAAATATAAAAACGGGAGAACAGACATGAGCAAGAACAAAGAAGACATCAAAACGACAGGCACCATCACGCCAGAACAGGCCAAGCGCAACATGTGGTGCTACCCTCTCGGCACATTCGGGAGGGACATGATATACAGCCTGTTCACAAACTTCATCCTCGTCTATGTGCTCTTTACGCGTAATCTTACGGCAGCTCAGCTTATGGCAATCACCGGTATCATGATAGGTGCGAGAGTGTTCGACGCCCTGAACGATCCTCTGATGGGCAATATCATCGAGCGTACCCGTACACGTTGGGGCAAGTACAAACCGTGGCTCGTCATCGGAGCTCTTACCACTTCGGTGGTCGTGTATCTCGCGTTCAACGTCAAGCTCCAGGGCTGGGCATTCATATGGTTCTTCGGCATCATATACTTCTCATACAGCATCACTTATACGATGCAGGATATATCGTACTGGGGCATGATACCTGCTCTAAGCCGTGACAGCGGCACCCGTGACAAACTTACAGCGATGACCAACCTCTGCGCTGGGATCGGCGGAGGCCTTGCGGGTCTCGTCATCCCGATGTTCACTACAGGCTCGGGCGCGATCGGGGGCAATGCTCAGACAGCGTACGGAGTCGTTGCGCTGGTTGTCGTTATCCTGGGCCCACTTCTCCTCTGCATAACGATTTTCGGAGTCAGAGAAGACAGATCATACATGGATATCACGCCGCCTCCGATCAGCTTCAAAAAGATCGTCTCTACTATTACGAACAACGATCAGCTCTCGTGGATGTGCGTTATTTTCCTGCTGCATCAGATCGGCGCTGATCTTATAGTCGGAGGCATTGGTTCCACATATATCTACTTCACTTACGGATACAGAGGCGGCCTTTACTCGCTTTTCTCGACCATCGGTTTATCCGCTTCGGGAATACTCCTGATCGCATATCCGTGGCTGGCTTCCAGGTGGAGCAGAAAAACTCTCATGAAAGGGTTTGGCGGCATCATGATAGTCGGATTCGCGATGATGATCGGCGCAGGACATCTCATGCCGGCCGAGATGCCTTCATTCTGGGTAACGACGGTAGGCTATATGCTGGCGCAGCTCGGTATGAACTGCTACTACATGATCATGATGCTTTCTGTATTCAATACGGTCGAATACAACGAACTTAAAAACGGCACCAGAGACGAAGCAATAATCGCTTCGATCAGGCCGTTCTTCACTAAAATGGGTGGAGCCCTGTGCGTGCTGCTCACATCCGCTTCATACCTGATATTCGGTGTCACGAATTACACCAATCAGATCAGTTCTCTTGAGCAGGCTGCCAACATGGGCACTATCACTGAAGCCGAAAAGCTGGCTCAGATCGATCAGGTGATCGCTTCTGTAGGCAGCGCGCAGACACACGGCATACTGCTTGTCATGTGCCTGATACCGCTTGTTATGATGATCGGTGCCTACCTGCTGTATAAAAAGCACTACATCCTTGACGAGGCAGAGTATGACCGCATCGTCAAAGAACTTGCAAGTCGCGAGCAGTGATCTGAACTTATTCCAAGAAAAGAATGCTGCGTTCTCAAATTTGAGACGCAGCATTTATTATCTATCTTCTCTTATCTATTCTCTTCAAAGAGTATCGCTTCGTATGGCTCAAGATGTAAGACTTCGGCTATCTCGGCGTCGCTTCGCCCAAGATTCGTCATGCGTATGCTGAGCTCATCCAGTTCGAAGTCGCTTGGCATAATGAAGTCAGCGCGTACGCCCGAGAAGTTGCCGACTATCAGGAAGCGCTTATCACCATAGCACCTGCTATACGTTATCACCTGCCTGTCATCCGGATAATACTCGATCGTATTTCCATAGATCAGCGTGTCCTCTGACTTTCTGAGCGCCAGTAATTTCTGGTAGAAGCGGTATATAGACTTATCCGAGGCCAGGTCAGCGGAGACGTTGATCTTTTTATAGTCAGGATTCACGCACTGCCACGGCTCGGCGCCTTTGTTGAAACCCGCGTTGACAGACGCATCCCACTGCATCGGAGTCCTCGCGTTGTCACGCGCAGCGCCTTTCATCATCCTGAACGATACGCTGTCAGGAACGTGGAGGCCTTTCGCAAGATCGAATATGAAGTGCGTCACAGGGTCTTTCATCTCGCCTCGGCTCTTGAAATCGGTATTAGTCATTCCGATCTCCTGCCCCTGATAAATGAATGGCGTGCCCCATCCGAGATAGGTGATCATCGCCAGAAACGTGGCCGCCTCGTATCTGTATTTCTTCTTTATACCAAATCTGCTGACACATCTCGCCTGATCGTGATTCTCAAGCACCAATGTGTTCCAGCCGCTCCCGTGATACCTAAGCTGAGTGTCTATGAGGCCACGTTTGAACTGTCTCAGATTGAAAGGCTTTGGTATCATCTTGAGACCGAATATGTTGTCTGCTGCCAGATGCTCGAAGTGGAATATCGTGTCCAATTCGCCCGATTCCTCGTTGATATATCTGTAAGCGTGCTCTTCATCCGGGGTATAGGATTCACCGACTGTATACGTATCATACAGCGAGAGCGCTTTGTCATTGAGCTCTTTCAGGAATTCATGCATGCGAGGCCCGTCAACATAGTACTGGACACCCTTCTGGAAGTGCAGCGGATTTTTATCATCTTTGAAAGGATATACCTTCGAGATCATATTGAACACGTCAAAACGGAATCCGTCCACGCCCTTTTCCAGCCAGAAACGCAGGATGCCTGCCATTTCCTCGCGGACTTTCGGATTCTCCCAGTTGAGATCGGGCTGCTCAGGCGCAAAGAGATGGAGGTAATACTCGTCTGTGCCCTCTATCCTCTCCCAGGCAGGGCCCGTGAACGAAGAAGTCCAGTTGGTAGGCGGTATCAGCTTGCCCTCTTTGTCCTTCTTTCCTTTGCGGATTATGTAGTAGTCGCGATATGGCGAAGTCTTGTCTGCAAGCGCCGCCTTGAACCACGCGTGCTCATTGCTCGTATGGTTGAAAACAGCGTCCATCATCACCCTTAGCCCTCGGGCATGACACTCCCTGATCAGCTCGTCGAAATCTTCCATGGTTCCGAATGCAGGGTGGATCGCCTTGTAGTCGGATATATCGTAGCCGTAGTCTTTCCATGGCGATGCGTAAAGCGGCGAGAACCATATGGCCGTCGCTCCGAGTTCTTTTATATAGTCGAGCTTCGAAATGATGCCGCATATGTCGCCCATTCCGTCGTTGTTCGAGTCCATGAAGCTGAGCGGATATATCTGATAGACAACCGCTTCTTTATACCAATTGGTCTTAGCAGCCATATTTGCCTCCTGTAAGCAGCACCTGCGTCCTCACTTGTTCTTTATGCTTTGATTATAGCATCCAATTAAAAAAAGGCACTACATTCTTGCAGTGCCATTGTTGTTACATTATTCTATCCAGTTTATTGGGCATGTCACTTGAGCGCTTCCAGTATTATCGCCGCCAACGGAATAGTCACGACAGACATCAATGTGGTAAGCGAGACCAGCTCTGACAGAAGCAGCGAATTCTTTTTATACTTCTCGGCTATAACGGCCGCGAACACAGCCGTTGGTAGCGCCGCGTCGATCACTAGGATGGTCTTCACATCGGCTCCAATTATACTTATCGGATGCAACACAAGTATGACCAACGCCGGAATCACGAACATCGCAAACAGCGATACGATCATGTTGTTCCTGCTTACGATCTCCCTCAGTCTCACCGAGCCGAGCCTGGCGCCCACAAGTATCATGGAGAGCGGGATCGTGATATCCCCTATCATAGTGATGGTCTCATCCACTATCCCTGTAGGTCTTATATGTGCAAACATCATCACAAAGCCAATGGCCAGAGAGATGACCAGAGGAGATTTGAGTGTTTTCAGAAGATCTTTGGCAGAGACCTTTTTGCCGCTTCCGATAGTTAGTATCGAAGGCTCCATCCACATGAGATAAACATTCAAAATCATGTTTGACATGACCATCAGGTAAAGCATGTCGCCACCATACAGAGCCTTGATGATCGGGAATCCCATGAAGCCGTTGTTTGTGGCGGCTACCGCTGCGATATAGACGCCGGTCTCTTCTTTATTACCGAGCTTTAGTGTTCTAACCAATACGTATGTAAGAACCGATGACACGATATAAAAAAGCATGGTGCCTACCATTACGGCTATCGTATCGCTGAGCATGGAGTCTGAGATCTCCCTTGCGTAGAGACTGCTGATTATGAGGCACGGGCATGCTATGTCCATCAGAATGGAAGTCATCGGCTTTACAGCGTCGTCGCCGAGAACTCCGACTTTGTACGCTATGAAGCCGACCAGCATGATCGCAAATATTGAGACTACTTTTCCTATGATCAAAAGCATGTGAATGTTTCCTTACACCTTTTAATTATTAATCTCACTTTTTAACCGCGCAGGCGGATGGTGAGCCACGCTTATGTATAATATCACAACCGCATGGATTACCAACAAAAAAATGCCGAAGTGCTTGCACTCCGGCATGATTTCTTTATCCTTGGCCTATTCGAAAGGCCGGTTGTAGCTTCTATTGCTATTTGTTTGCGTTCTCGCGCTTCTTGATCATAGGCAGTATTACACCGAGAACTGTCAGCACGATAGGTGTCGCGATATTGAGGCACATTGTGAACGTGTTCGCATCGTATACTCCGAGCAGGCAGCATGCAGCTGTTATGAAGAAGCACCATCCACCTGCGACTATAGCCAGCTTGTCGTTCTTAATAAAACGATATTCCGGATTGAATCTCTTTCCAGCAACTCTGAGAGCGATATATGCTGTGAATACCCAGAGGTAACGCATTGGCATGCATACCGAGTTGAGCTTAGTCAGCTGAGTAAGAACAGCAGCAGCGCCTGGTACGAATGACTGGATAAGGATGATGGATCCCGAAAGGATAGCAACCATCTTGATACCGTTTACATAAGCTCCGCAGTCGTTCTTCTTGAGAAGCTTTGTAGGAATGAACTGCTGAGCTTCTTCGTTGTCGAGCAGCATACGCAGAGGAGCGTCGATACTGATAACGAGTGTCGAAAGCTGTCCGATAGCGTTGCAGATAGCATAGATGATCAGCAGCAGATCTCCTACCTTGTAGTAGGCGCCGAGCTTCTGGAATGCCCAGTATGCACCGTTGGATACATATGAGTTGAAGCTGTCTTCTGAAGCGTTGATCTCAGCAGGGTCGAACATCATTCCCATTGCGAAAGTGCCGAGGATGGCGCATACGACTACCATGATTGCCAGTGAGATCATTGCTCTTGGGAATCCCTTACTTGGATCCTTGACCTTGTTAACATAAGGTGAGATCTTCTCGCATCCGCCAACAGCAAATACGAGGATCGAAAGTGATGTGAAGTACTTCACATTGAACTCAGGAATAAAGCTCTTGGCACCGAGATCCATGGATACATAGTCAGCAGCCGGATTGATCGCTCTGGCAGCGAACATCATGAGAATGTAAAGAATAGACATGACGAACATGCTTGTTCCTGCTATAGTTGCAAGGCTCTTGAGTGGGTTGAGGCCGCGGCTTGCTACCCAGCAGAAGAAGATGAGCACTGCGAATGTTGTCAGCTGAACAGCGAGTGTAGGCAGTGTGTCGTATGTCTCTGCATTGCGGAATACGGCCCAGCTGAGCGCCTTGAGGCCGCCCGAAGATTTACTTGCGATATATGTTATATGGCATGCCCAATAAGTCCATCCGGCATAATATGCCAGCTTAGGACCTGTTGTCTTTGAGATCCAAGAACTTACGCCTCCGCCGGATTCTTTGAACGCGGAGCCGAGCTCACCTACCATAAGTGCATATGGTATAAAGTAAAGTGCAAACATCAGGATCCAGCTGAATATTACCTGGATTCCGTTGAAATAAACGAAACCATTCAGTACATTACCGAATCCCCAAACTGTGGAAAACGCCATGAATGCTCTGTGGAAAACGCCATGAATGCTAGCGTAGTCCATTTCATTTTCTTTGAGTCCATCTCTGAAAACCCCTCCCGCATCATGTTTAGCATGATGCTTTAATATATTAAAAAATTAGTTTATATTCACCATTGCCCGTCTCCTCAACGGATGAGGAAAACAAGACTTTGGCTGTAGCAACAAGATAGGCTGTATCCTCAGCACCTGCTGTCTCATAAGGCGAATGCATCGCGAGCTGAGGGAGGCCTACATCTACGGTGTTCAGTGACACCTGGCTCTGGGCGATATTGCCGAGAGTGGAACCGCCGAGCATGTCGGAGCGGTTGGTGAAGATCTGATAAGGAACACCTGCTTTTTCGAAGATCGCGCGTATCATGGCTCCTGATACCGCGTCAGTTGTATATTTCTGATTAGCGCTGTATTTGATCACGACTCCCTTGTTTGGATAAACGCGGTTAGTAGGATCGGTCTTGTCTTTGTGATTCGGATGCACTGCGTGTGCATTGTCTGCAGAGACCAGGAAACTCGAGGCGATATCCATCAGGTAATCATCCTCTGTCTTTCCCATCGATCTGTTTATGCGGTGCAGAGTATCCTTAAGGAAGCTGCCCGCAGCGCCCTGCTTGGTGCCGGAGCCCACTTCTTCATTGTCGAATACACAATGTACTGCTACCGAGCCCTTCGGCGTTGACTCTACGAATCCTTTCAGTGAAGCAAACGCGCACTGCAGATCGTCAAGACGTCCGCTTGCTATGAACTCGTTGTTGAGTCCGAGCGTAGTAGCAGGCATGCGGTTGTATAAGAAGAGATCCGCATCGAGGATATCCTCAACTGATACGCCCACCTCCGAAGCGATGAGATTCCTGAAAGAATCTGATTCCTCGCCCTTTTCGCAGAAGAGCGGCAGCATGTCTACCTGCGCGTTATATGCGTATCCCTCGTTGACCTGTCTGTTCATGTGGATAGCCAGATTTGGAATGATCATGAGGTCGCGATCTACGTTCACGAGCCTTGTCTCGATGCCATCCTTTGTTCTGACGATGACTCTTCCGGCTACTGAAAGCGGCCTGTCAAACCACGGAGCGCAAAGCATGCCGCCGTATTTCTCGACGTTGAGCTTCACATATCTGTCTTCAATAGTGATCTCAGCATTTATTTTGATCTTGAATACAGGAGAATCACAGTGGCTGGCCATGATCCTGAATCCCTTGTAATCCTTCTTTGGGATCTTGAATGCGATGACTGCAGAGTCATTTCTGGTCAAGTAATAGCCCTTGCCAGGCTCGATATCCCACGGCATGCCTTCATACAGGCGTGTCATGCCGTTCTTATCCAGAACATCGCACATGTTTTTTACAGCAAAAAACGCGTTGGGACTATGATCAAGGAATGAAAACAACTCTTTATTTATCTGCTTAGAGTCCATATGCCACCTCTCCTTTTGTTAATTAAATGCCAAACGCCTAAATTTTAGTCCCGACAATTTCAAATGTCAACACCTATGGTTGTCATTAGCCTCTTCTAACATTGCTGCAAACAAAAACCAGGGCGCTACATTCGCAACACCCCGGTGTCTGTTAAGCTTGTTCAGATAATCCGATTCGGCTCGTCAATCGCTGGAGCCTATTCAAGCGGCCAAATTCGATTTTTATTCGAATTCTATTGTGCTTACAGGCTTGTCACTGATGTCCCACATGACTCTGTTGACTCCAGGGACAGTCTCGATAATGCGGTCTCTCACATGGGATCTCGATGGACTCTGCTGTTACAGCATCCACCGTGTTGATGGCTCTGATGATCACCGGCCAGCCCATGTAGCGCTTTCCATCCTTGATACCTGTGGACTTCATGTCAGGAATTACAGCGAAGTACTGCCATGGCTTATCTTCCATCTTGTCGATCTCTTCTCTTACGATGGCGTCGGCCTCTCTCAGAGCTTCGAGTCTGTCTCTGGTGATAGCGCCTGTGCATCTTACTCCGAGGCCTGGGCCAGGGAACGGCTGTCTGTATACCATGTTGTCAGGAAGCCCGAGAGCTGAGCCAACTACCCGTACTTCGTCCTTGTAGAGGAACTTCACTGGCTCTACGAGCTCGAACTGAAGATCTTCAGGGAGCCCGCCTACGTTGTGGTGGGCCTTTACGCCGTCGGATTCGAGGATGTCCGGATAGATAGTGCCCTGTCCGAGGAACTCGATTCCCTCGAGCTTAGCAGCTTCTTCCGCAAATACTTCGATGAACTCAGCGCCGATGATCTTGCGCTTTGTCTCAGGGTCGTCTACTCCCGCGAGCTTATCGAGGAAACGGTCTACTGCGTCAACGTAGATAAGATTTGCGCCGAGCTCTTCCTTGAAGACCTTGACTACCATTTCAGGCTCGCCCTTGCGGAGGAGACCGTGGTTGACGTGTACGCACACCAGATTGTCGCCTATCGCCTTGATAAGCAGTGCAGCTACTACACTTGAATCAACGCCGCCTGAGAGAGCAAGAAGCACTTTCTTGTCTCCAACCTGAGCCTTGATCTCAGCGAGCTGCTCCTCGATGAACTTGTCAGCGAGTGCACGAGTCGTGATACGTTCCATTGTTTCCGGTCTCTTATCCATTTATTTACCTCCGCGAAACTCCATGAGTGATAATGAGCGTTCAATTCTATACGTGATTTGTCGATGATGACCTGGTGGATACTTCCTTAAGGATAACGTCGTGAGCTCCGCCCTCTACGATGCTGACCGCAGATACGAGAGTGAGCTTGGCGTTCTTATGGAAATCAGGGATGTTGAGGCAACCACAGTTGCACATCGTTGATTTGACCTTGCCGAGCGACATCTGTACGTTGTCGTGGAGCGAACCTGCGTATGGTACGTAGGAGTCCACGCCTTCTTCGAACTTGAGCTTAGCGTCGCCGCCGAGGTCGTATCTCTGCCAGTTACGAGCTCTTGCAGAGCCCTCGCCCCAGTACTCTTTGACGTAATTGCCGTTGAGCATTAGCTTAGCTGATGGTGATTCGTCGAATCTCGCAAAGTATCTGCCGAGCATTATGAAGTCTGCTCCCATAGCGAGAGCAAGTGTCATATGATAGTCATATACGATACCGCCATCAGAGCAGATTGGGATATATATTCCGGTCTTCTTGAAGTATTCGTCTCGTGCCTGAGCTACCTCGATAACGGCCGAAGCCTGTCCGCGTCCGATACCCTTCTGCTCTCTTGTGATGCAGATGGATCCGCCGCCGATACCTACCTTTACGAAGTCAGCTCCGCATTCTGCGAGGAAGTTGAAGCCCTCGGCGTCTACTACGTTGCCGGCGCCTACCTTAACGCTGTCCCCATAATTGTCTCTGATCCACTTAAGAGTGATCGCCTGCCACTCTGAGTAACCCTCGGACGAATCGATAGTGAGCACATCGACACCGGCATCGAGAAGAGCAGGAACTCTCTCAGCGTAGTCTCTTGTATTGATTCCGGCTCCTACGATATATCTCTTGTCTGCATCGAGCAGTTCGAGAGGATGCTCTTTATGTGAATCGTAGTCTTTGCGGAATACGAAGGCTGTGAGCCTCTGGTTGTCGTCGATGATAGGAAGCTGGTTTACTTTGTTGTCCCAGATAAGATCGTTTGCTTCGGAGAGTGTGATGCCCTCTTTGCCGTATACCATCTTGTCAAATGGTGTCATGAACTCAGATACCGGAGTATCCACGCTCATTCTGGAAATACGATAGTCCTTGCTTGTAACGATACCAAGAAGTTTTCCCTCTGCTGTGCCATCCTCGGTGATAGCTATAGTGGAATGTCCCTTTTCCTCTTTGAGATCGAGAACATCCTGGAGAGTATCTGTAGGCTTGAGATTGGAGTCGCTTGGTACAAAACCGGCTTTATAGCTCTTTGCTTTTCTTACCATCTCGGCCTGGCTCTCGATGGACTGGGATCCGAAGATGAATGAGATGCCGCCTTCCTTGGCGAGCGCTACTGCCATATTGTTATCCGATACAGCCTGCATTACTGCGGATGTCAGTGGGATATTCATGGATAGTGCCGGTTCTTCGCCCTTTTTGAATTTGACTACCGGAGTCCTGAGCGAAACGTTGTCTGGACGTGCCTCAGAGCTGGAGTAGCCCGGGATAAGCAGATATTCGTTAAAAGTCCTTGATGGTTCCTTGAGTACAGTCGCCATTATTCACCTCTTTCTGATACTTTATATGGTTATAAGCGAGAGTTAAATATTCTTAACTATTTTACTTTTTCGATAACTTTTTCCTACTATAGCACCATTATGTGATGAATTAAAGGTATTTTTGTAAGTTAGACATATCTAATTGTATTGGCAATTAGAGCCTGTCTCATGAAGGAGTTATATGGTTTCGTCCTTTACGGGGCGGTTTAAACCGGTTCGCCTGTCAAGGACTATTTTCAGACAGATATGGAGTTTCGATCGACAGATCGGGACTTATGTCAGACAGAACAGGACTTCGTGCAGACA
>CADAUB010000036.1 GCA_902790965.1 uncultured Eubacteriales bacterium
TAGGATCATTCAAGTTCTGCATGATAAGAAAAATGTTGCCTCTCGAGGGCGATATGGCCTCTCTGGACAGCATCCTGATAAGAACTAAATACGCGATCAGAAGGATCGCCGGAAGTCCGGACAGATGGTTCGGTCTTCAGACATCCAGCGTGATAATCGAGTACGTACCGATGTTCCTTCCGAGAAGAGAGCACGCGGAAACGCTCAAGCGCATCAAACACAATAACTAAGATGACACAAACTCAAAGGTCGGGAATCGCTTCCCGACCTTTTCTGTTCCTTGTCTGTTACTTTAGCTGTTCACGCAAGTCATCCGCCGCAGCGCTTGCTGTCGACCAGCACATCTGAAGATTGTACCCGCCAGTAATACCATTTACATCAAGCGCCTCGCCTATAGCATATAGCCCATCCAGGCTCTTTATACGCATGGACCTCGAATCCACTTCATCAAGCTCTATTCCACCGGCGGTCACCATACCGCGATCGTCTATGGCCTTAACGATAAAATCATCGTGATCCAGCAGCGACGCAAGCACAGTCGTCTTTATATCTCCCGACTCCCCTCTTGCTCTGTCCTGAAGCACTCGCTGCATGCGCTTAGGCAGTTCGCTTAATTCTTTGTTGTAGCTGAGTCTTATCTTCTTGCCCGGCTCAGCGTAACCTGAGATATTCAGGATGGCCGGCCCGGAGAACCCGTCATGTGTAAAGAGAATGTCACCCGTCATATGAGCCGGCTTACCTTTGCCTTTATGGCTGCCTGTAGCAGAAGCGCTACCCATTACAGAAACGGTCACATCATTCAAAGATACTCCCGAGAGTTCGCCATATGGATAATCCTCGACATACACAGGTGCCAGCGCAGGTCTCAGCTCAGTAACGCCTATACCGAGCCCCTTCAGTATCTCAAACATCGATCCATCAGAACCTGTCTCGGGATATGTGATGCCGCCTGTCGCGATCACCACGTTTTTCGCTTTGATTATTTCACCGTCTTTAAGCTCTATATCCCAGGTGTCGTTCTTTCTATTGTCTCCCCTATTGTCTGTCCTATTGTCAGTTCTGTCGCCTTTGCTTTCGTCCCTATTTTCTTTCTTGCGCAAACCGGCGACTTTCGTGTCCGTCCTGATATGCCATCCGTTACGAGTCGCTTCCTTGGTAAAGACATCAAGAACGTCCTTTGCCCTCATCGAAGCGGGAAAGATACGCCCTTTCTCTTCGGTCAGCAGTACATCATGTTCCTCAAGCCAATTCTTCAGTTCGTCGTTACTGTGCCTGTACAGAGCCTTTCTAAATGACGGTCCTTTATCTCCATAGGCAGATAAGAAGTCCTTGATGGAACCACCATGGGTGATGTTGCAACGGCCACCACCGCTCATCAGAAGTTTGCTTCCAACATGAGAAGAGCCCTCGAGGATGATTCCCCGAGCGCCTTCCAAGTCAAGTGAAGCCGCAAGCATCAAGCCCGATGCCCCACCGCCTATTATTGCAATGTCAAATGCTTCCGTTATCAACAAACTACTACAGTGTGAGGTCGCCGTCTTTGACCCAGCCGAGTTTTCTGCAGCCCGCGTTGATCAGCGGTGCCAGAATAGCAGGAAGTACGAAGCAGATAAGGATGAGCCCGAGCCAGTCCATTCCGGTGATGGCTTCCTTTGCTCCACTTGCAACATCAGCTACCCAGCCGGAGTAAACACCGATCTGGCCTACCAGACCGCATGTGCCCATGCCGCTTGATACAGGAGCTCCGTTCATCTCCATGTGGAATACGCAAGTAGCGATAGGGCCTGTGATAGCTGCGGTCAGTGTAGGAGCTATCCAAATTTTAGGGTTCTTTACGATATTACCCATCTGGAGCATCGATGTACCGATGCCCTGTGAGATGAGGCCGCCCCACTTATTTTCTTTAAACGACATTACGGCAAAGCCTACCATCTGAGCGCAGCATCCGGCTACAGCTGCTCCACCCGCCAGGCCAGTAAGACCAAGCGCGGCGCATATCGCTGCCGAGGAAATAGGAAGCGTCAGAGCCATACCGACTACTACCGAGACTATGATGCCCATCATGAATGGCCTCAGCTCAGTAGCCCACATAACGAGGTTACCTACCTTCATCGCTGCTGCTCCAAGAGCAGGTGCCCACCATGCGGAAAGCGCAACGCCGATGCCTATGGTCACAAGCGGAGTGACGAGGATGTCTACCTTTGTCTCACCCGCGACAGCCTTACCGAATTCGGCGGCTATGATCGCAACTACCAGTACAGCGAGAGGGCCTCCTGCTCCGCCAAGGCCGTTGGCCGCAAAGCCTACAGTTACCAGGCTGAAGAGCACCAGCGGAGGCGCTTTAAGAGCATAGCCTATGGCTACTGCCATTGCAGGGCCTGTCATCGCCATAGCAAGCCCGCCGACCGTATAGCTGGTTGTCTCACTTACGACCAATACAGGGTTTGTAAGAAACCCTATGTGAAACTGCGTTCCCAGAGTGTTGAGTATCGTGCCGATAAGCAGTGAGCAGAAGAGTCCCTGCGCCATCGCGCCAAGAGCGTCGATGCCGTATCTCTTGCCGCTTATCTCGATATTCTTACGCTTCAGGAACGCTTTGAATGATTCCTTTGTCATTTTGTTCTCCCTTAGTTATAATTAGTTGAATTAATTGAAGTAATTGAATCATTTAATTCTTCGTTAGTGTATCACAAGTTCACAGGAAGTAACACCTAAAATTGATTTTGAAAGGGGACGTTAAATGAGCCGTGTTGAACGCTCTCAAGCCAGAGAAGAAAAGCAGATGAAGCAGGCAGCGGCAGCAAGCAAGAAGACTGCCACAAAGAGAAAGAAGAAAAAAGGCAAGGGGCTTTGGATCCTTGTACTCGTACTCGCGATAGCCGTCGGAGTCGGAGGCTGGTATACCATGGGGCTCGGCCCAGTAGAGCCGGGCAACGAAGACCCCGTCGTAGTACAGATCCCTGAGGGAACAGGCGCATCTGGAGTGGTATATACCCTCGATGAGGCGGGGCTCGTAAAGAACCTCCTCTGCGCGAGGATCAACGCCAGGATCGGAGGCCACTCTCCTAAGGCCAACACTTATGTGCTTAACCGCTCGATGTCGCTTGCGCAAATTATGGATATAATCGACAAGGGCGAGTTCGAATATATCTCGAAGGAGTCATTCGAAGTAAAGGATGGCGCGAGGCTTCTCCAGGTGGCCGACGCGATGGCCGAGCAGCTTCCGTTCACATCCGAGGAGATCATGGCGAAGTGGTCAGACAAAGCCTATCTGCAGCAGCTCATCGATAAGTACTGGTTCCTCACAGACGATATACTCGATAAAGACGTTATGTATCCGCTCGAGGGCTACCTCTACGCAGACACATACTTCGTAACGACAGACAACGCCACGATCGAGGAATTCACAGAGATGTGCCTCGACAGGATGGACGAAGAGCTGACACCTAGAAAGGAAGCCATCCAGAAATCAGGTTTCTCAGTACATGAGATCCTCACGCTTGCTTCCATAGTCACCAAAGAAGCCATGGCTGAAGATCAGGCAGGCGTTGCAGGCGTATTCATGAACAGACTTGATCAAGGTATGTCTCTCGGATCTGATGTAACTGTATGCTACATCTACAACGAAGATAGAGTGGATCTGAAGCAAAGCCAGCTCGACAGTGAGAACCCATACAACACCCGTAAGTTTGCGGGGCTTCCGCCGGGGCCTATCTGCCAGGTGATAGGCGATTCGATAGATGCGACTCTCAATTATGAGAAACACGACTATCTGTTCTTTATAGCAGATGAAAATGGAATCGTAAGATACAGCACTGATCAAGCCGGGCACGAAAGCAATATCGAAGAGCATGGTCTGGTAAAAGATGAGGACTCAGAAGAACAAAACAACTAGTAGCTAGTAACTTATGGATATCAAAACGCCGGGCATTGCCCGGCGTTTGTTGTGCGAGTTTTGTTATGTTAGTTTGCTATGTGCTTGTCGTTATACTACTTCATCACTGTGCTGCTTTCAGGGAACAACGGAAGGAATATATAGCCCTCGCCTTGCAGGTATTCGATCATCTCAGGCAGGGCTTTTTGAGTGTCCTTGCTCCATTCGTGGCAGAGGATCACCATTACGTCCTGATCCTTGGCAGCATCTTTCACCTGCTCCATTATAATGTCCGGTGAAGTCTTGCCCTTGCCCCAGCTGTCGCTTGAATCAACCGTCCAGTCTGCCCAGCTGTAGCCGCCTTTGCGTAGCTCGGCCTCTATATCCTCGAGCTTCTTGCCCGCGGTGGCTCTTCCGCCAGGGAATCTCACGATCTTGGGGTCGTAGCCGCCGGTCGCTTTGATGGTGAAGTTCTCTTGCTTTTTCATATCCTTCATGAAGGCGTTGGCGCTTTTGTATATACCGCCCTCGCCGTAATCATGAGAATAAGTATGGTTGCCTATCGTATGTCCATATCTCAGATATTCAGGGTACATAGACGCAGCCGAAAGTTCAGCCTTATCCGGCAGCCTGTCTCCATTGGCTGTTGTGAGGAAGAACGTCGCCTTTACGTCGTATTTATCCAATATCTTAAGGATAGTCTTTCCTCTGTAATAAGGGCCGTCATCGAAAGTGAGGTAGCAGATCTTGGATTTGTTTTTACCAGCCTTTATATCCTTTTCGAGCTGGGCTGCTTTCGTGAAGACCTCTTCGCGGATCTCTACGATAGCTCCGTCATCGAGCTCCATCTGAGCCTTTTCCTCTATCTGCTTGTCCCTCTTGGCCTGCTCCTCTTCGAGCTGGGCCTCCACCTTGCTGAGCGCTGCGCTTTGCTTCTTATATTCTTTTACAGTCTTACCTACGTGGGTCAGTATGTATATCCCCGATACGACAACTACCAGCATCAGTACCAGGGCAAGTATTAATAATATGTTCCCGCCGCGGCCTTGTCGACTTTGTCTTTTAGTCTCTCCCATGATGCTTTAAGTTCCTCTACGCTGTCATAATCTCCGAGCGCTTCTATCTCCTCTTCGAGGAGCGCGTTCTCCTTTTGTGTAAGTTCAAGTTCTTTCTGTGTTTCCTTTATCTCATCAGGCATCTTCCTGACATTGGACGCGAATTTGAAGTAGCTGAGTTCAAGCAGCAGGATCACAAACAACACTCCTACTATCCTGAGGAATCTCGAGAACTTTTTCTTGTCCGCTACTTTGACGTTCTTTACATCGTGTACCGCGAGCCTTCCGGCACGGGCAGCGCTACCTGTGAGATCTTTGGCCTTGCCTAATACGGCACCGGCATCGATCTTCTTCGGCGCTACGGTCTCGGACTCTTCCTGAACAGGGCTGCGGCTCACGATTCTGGTCTCTCGATCGTCGATCACTGGCTGTGCTATGCGCGTGACTCTGTCATCAGGCTCTCCTATCCATGTATGCCTGGATGTAACGCGACCACTGTCTTTTTCGAGCTCTTTTGTCGCATTATAAATCCGCGTCTCCTCAGGGGCGCGGATCTTAGCTGATTCATCAGTCTCGGTTATTCTGGTTTTCTTTATATCTTCTTGCTCTGACATTGCAGGCGATTTACCTCTGTACCATATATTGTGCCGGACAAGCTTTTTAGGCTCGCCTACACACTAAGTATTGTACATTTCTCGCCCTCATATTGCAATCTGAATGAGATATCTTTTGCGCCTTTCAGGAGCTCTCCCACGAAGGCCCGATCGCCCTCCCACATCGGTAGTGTGAGAAGCCTGTCGGCCTTAACCCAGGCGAGCTCTCCCTCGTCGCATTCCGGAAGCGCATACTCTCCTGTCTTCTCGAACACGGCCGCAGCCTCTTCATCGGCAGGCACAAAATCCGAAGACGAATAGAGATACATATCTTCGTCGTCCCAGGTGTCCGATCTGAACTCGATCACACCGTGAAAGACGTAAGATCTAAGTTTGAGTCCCGTCTCCTCGAGCACTTCTCTCAGATTGCACTCATCGGGGCTCTCGCCTTCCTCTATCTTGCCTCCGATGCCGAGCCACTTCCCCTCGTTGGGGTCATCAGGCTTGCGGTTTCTGTACAGCATCAGGTAACTTCCTTTATTCTCGATGTAACAAAGCGTTGTCTTTTTCATACGATCACAATATGGTCATCAGGATATATTTACACGGAACTTTCCTTTTAAGGAAGCACGCGTATTATCTCCCCCGTCTTATCTGTGGTATAGCCTCCGAGTCTATCGAGTTCTGCTCTGAACTCATCGCTTTTGAGAAGCCTCAGGAAACACTTCATCTCAGGAAGCTCAAGTGTTTTTGGTCTCATGGCGAAGTCGTACTCTTCCTCGCCGACCGGGATGAAATCGAGCCCCATCGCGTGGGCCGCCGAGTAGACTCCCATGCCGCAGTCGGCCTCGCCGCCGGCTACCTGAGCAGCCACAGCCAGATGTGTAGTCGCTTCCGCGTCATATCCGTCGATATCCGATGGGGATATGCCAGCCTGTTTAAGCTTGTAGTCGAGCAGCACTCTGGTGCCTGCTCCGCGCTGCCTATTTACGAATCTCACCCTTGTTAGATCTTCGACGCCCTTGATGCCGAGCGGGTTCCCAGGAGCTATCATCAGCCCCTGCACCCTTCCGACGCCTTTGACAAGCACCATCTCCTCATCAGGAAACAGGCTCCTTATATATGAGATGTTGTATTCTCCGTTCTCCTCGTCAAGAAGGTGCGTTGGCGTTATATGAGCCTCGCCTCTCTGAAGAGCCATAAGGCCTCCGAGGCTTCCGATGTGGGTGCTCGAGAGTCTTATGCCCTCGCTCTCGCCCGACATAAGATCGGATATGACGTCGAGCAGCATATCGTGGCTTCCCGTGCATACCAGAGTCCTGTTTATCTCTTCCGCCTGGCTGAGTAATGTGACATCGACTGTCTCACCAGCCTCATAGCCTTCTACCTCCTGCGGTATTACGCAGAATCCATCGGCCCTTACCATGCTCATGGCAGCCCCTGCTCCTCTCGCAAGAGGAGCGCATACATACCTGTCATCGACGCGTCCGACTCTTACGCGGACGTACTCCCTGTGTTTGAGAGAGGATACGAGCCTTCTCGAGAGCACTGCTTTTATATACTTTTCGCTTGAGTCTATAAGGCCTGTGTAGCGCCTAAGCACGGGGTATACGAAGTTCTCGACCGCGAGATATGCGGATACGGGATATCCCGGGATGCCTATAACGGGCTTGCCGCATGCTTTGGCGAGTATGACCGGCTTGCCCGGCTTCATCGCGACGCCGTGCACGAACACCTCGCCTATTTCTCTGAGGACGTGCACCGTATAGTCTTCAGTGCCCGCGCTAGAGCCGGCATTGATTATGACCATGTCGTTTTCATCGAGGGCCTTCAGAACGCCAGCCTTTATCGACTCGTAATCGTCGGGGATTATGTCATACCTGCATGGCACTCCGCCGTGCTCGCTCACCATAGCCTCGAACATCCTGGAGTTGGATTCGATTATGTCTCCTTCTTTCGGATCCTCGTAAGGCTCAACTATCTCAGTTCCGGTAGGTATGATGCCTACCTTCGGCTGAGCGAATACCTTGATCTCGGTCACGCCTCCCGAAAGAAGCACGCCTACATCTATTGGGCGTATCTTGTGGCAGCGTGTGAGTATCATCTCGCCGGCGACTATGTCCTCGCCGACCGGCCTTACGTGCTGCCAGGCCGGAGCGGATGCCCTTATGATCATGCCGCCTTCGGTCTCCTGAGTGTCCTCGGCCATGATGACTGCGTCAAATGGCTTTTTGATCGGATCTCCGGTATCGATCACGACGTAATCTTCCCCTGCCTTGAGGGTCAATGGCGATGCCTCCGAAGCGCCTTCGGTAGCGGATGATATCACCGCGATGCCGTCCATTGCCGCCGAGTTATACAGCGGAGACGAATACTTGGCGTATACCGCTTCTGAGGTGACCCGCCCTAGAGCATCGATCACCTTTACCGTTTCGGCTTTGGGACTTACATCATCGCCCAGTGCCTCCATGTATATTGCCTGGGCCTCTTCAACAGGCCTGGTAGTCAGATAAAGATTCCTTTTCATCCTCTTTTTCCTTTCAACCAGGAGCAAAGCTCCAACAAGCTCGCTTGATTGGAGCGCGCGACGCCGTCAACAGACGCCGAGAGCTTCAGCTCCTGAGAGCGTCGGTCGGGGATTGTACCCACCACCGACGTTCGAAAATGTCCCCCGCCGCCTATAGAGGCGGAGGACATCTGGCGTCTGTTATTTCCACAGATGGACATCGACCATGTCTCCCGGCCTTATGCCCTCCTGATTCTCACTCATCACAAAGTAACCGTCTGCGCTGCTTACAGGGGCTATCATGCCCGATCTCGCAAAGATAGGGATCGCTTCAGGGATATCTCCCTCGCCCAGTTTGACAAGCTGGAATGTCATGCGCCCAGGAGCCGACGGCACGTTTACATTCACCTTGGCTCTGATGGTGCGTTCTTCTTCGCGGCCTGTGATATCGCGCCATACCTTTATGAGGGTCTGCTCATATACGATAAGCGCCGCAGCCGGATGCCCCGGAAGTCCGATGAACAGAGTGCTGCTCTTCTTGTCGAAGCCGGTGATTGTCGGCTTGCCAGGCTTGGCGGCTATGCCGTGGGTAAGCACTCCCTGGTCTGCTGCTTCACCTATGAGATCAGCGGTCATATCTTTCTTGCCCTGAGAGCTTCCGCCGGAGATGATCACGACATCGCTGTCTTTCTTCGCTTCTTCAATTACGGAGGCCAGTTTGTCCCTGTCATCCTTCACGGAGATGGTCTTAACGACTTCGAAGCCTTCCTCCGCGCTCCTTGAGGCTATAGTGTATGTATTTATGTCTCTTATCTGCCCAGGCCCCGGCACTGTATCCGGGCTCACAAGCTCATCCCCTGTAGAGATGACGGTCACCTTCCAAGGTACCAAAACGCTGGCAGATGTGACCCCGCAGGCTGCCATAACGCCTATGTCCTGGGGCCTTAATTTCCTTCCTTTTTTGAGTATCAGCTCGCCTTCGGATACATCTTCGCCTATGCTCACCACGTTTTCACCGGCAGCGGCCGACTTAGATACGGCAAGCATCCCGTCGCCAAAGCGCTCGCAATATTCCACCATCACCACGGCGTCAGCGCCTTCAGGAACATATCCACCCGTAGGCACATACACGCATTGACCGGGCTCTACCGTAAGCCCTGCCGGGTCGACGCCAAGGACAACTTCGCCGCTCTCCTTCAGCATGGTAGGTATCATGTCTCCGGCGGCTCCGAGGTCTTTGCTTCTCACCGCATAGCCGTCCATTATAGACCTTCTGTATGGCGGTATGTTTTCCTTTGAATATTTGTCTTCAGCGAGTATGCGCCCTGCCACGTCAAGCAGGCCCCTTTCCTCTGTCCGCGGCATTATCTTCGCGCAGCAGTCCAGGAGTTTGCGTCTCGCTTCATCTACAGTATCTACTTTGAGAAGTTTCATTTCTCTACGATCCTTCCCTTCTCCATGTGATGTACCCTGTCGAACAAATCGTTCATCTCGTCCCACTGGTGGCTGACTATAAGCCAGGTGGAGCCGTCTTCCCTGTGGCGCTCGAGTATCATCTCTTTGAAAAGCGCCTCGCTCTCCTGATCCAGATTGGACAGGGTCTCATCCATGAGTATCATCTTTGGCTTGAACACTATCGCTCTAAGAAACGACAGCTTTTGTCTCTCGCCGCTCGACAGGCTTCCCGCGTACTGATCCTTTATGTCAAGCAGGCCCACCCTTTCGAGCAATTCATCTATCTTCTTCACGTCTATCTTTTCACCCATTATCTTGAGCGGATAGACGATATTGTCGTATACATTCGCGTGCATGAGATAAGGCCTCTGGCTCATCATGGTGATATCGGTAGGCTCGAGTCCTTCGAGGTCCACCGTGCCCGAATCAGGCTCAGTTATGCCCATGATAAGCTTGAGTAGCGTTGTCTTGCCGCAGCCGTTAGGCCCTACAAGACCGTGTATCATGCCGCTTTCTATCTTCAGATCTTCTATGTACAGATCCGTTTTTCCGACTTTTTTACGGAGTTCAGTAATTCTCATCGCGGATCTGCTCCTTTCTGGCATGATCTCCCAGCGTCTGAAGTATGAAAGCCATTATGAGGAGCAACACTCCGAGGCCTATTCCCTCCGAGTATATCCCCTGGCTCTTAAGCAGCGAGATCATGGTAGTCATGGTTCTGGTATGTCCTTTGATGCTTCCACCTACGAGCATGACCGAGCCGACTTCACTTATGGCCCTGCCAAAGCCCGTGATGATACAAAAGTATATTTCGTTTCGAAGTTCGCTTATTATGAGGCGGTCAGTCTGCTTCTTGTTGGCGCCCATAGTTTTGGCGAACGCGCGGATCGCAGGGACAGAGCTTTCGGCATATGAATAGACCATACCGCTTATAATAGGCGTTATGATCAGTATCTGAGCCAGCACCATCCCTTTGACCGTAAAGAGAAGCGACAGAGGGCCAAGTGGCCCCCCGCGCATCGTAAGCAGATAAACGAGCAGTCCTATCACGACCGGCGGCACTCCCATGAGTGTCCTGTTGATCCTGACAACGACCCTTTTACCTGTAAAGTTGTGGTTTTGAAGCCACAGTCCAAACGCCACACCCAGGATCGCGGATATAAGCGTGGACGCGAAAGCCATCTCAAAGGTGACTTTTATAGCGCTCAGCACAGCGGGATTTGTAAATACCTCTCTGAGCCAGTCTATCATTTTTAGTTATCAGTACCTGCGTTAGGTGTGAACAGCGCCTGGCCGTATTCCTCAACACCATACTCGCCGATCAGCTTCTGTACCTTCTCGGATGTGATCCACTCGATGAACTTATTAGCAGCCTCGTTGTTTACCTCAGGATACTTCTCAGGGTTAACAGCGATAACGCCATACTGGTTGAGCAGCTCCTTGCCGCCTTCGCAGATGATCTCCAGCGAGTAGTCGTTCTCGGAATCCTGTGACTGCTTGAGCCATGTTCCGCGGTCTGTCAGGCAGTAAGCCTGCTTCTCGTTTGCCATAGTCAGAGTAGCGCCCATGCCCTGGCCGGATTCCATGTAGTTAGGATTTGTGGAAGGATCGATACCGAGGTCTTCCCAGATCTTCTTTTCCTTCTTGTCTGTGCCGGAATCATCGCCGCGGGATACGAATGGCTGCTGCTGCTCATTCAGTGCGCCAAAGAATGCCGCAACTTCGTTTGTCTTCTCGAGTGGCTCGATAGGGCCTACTACGACGAAGTCATTGTACATTACAGGGAATCTCTCGACTCCGAATCCGTTAGCAACGAACTCTTCCTCGCTGGCCTTAGCGTGTACGAGCACTACGTCTACCTGTCCGTCTTCGCCCATCTTGAGAGCTTCGCCGGTTCCTACTGCCGTCCACTGAAGGTCGATACCCGTATCTTCCTTGAACAATGGCTGCAGATAGTCGAGCAGACCTGTGTCCTCAGTACTTGTTGTAGTAGCCATCATCAGTGTGCCGCCTTCTTCAGGTGCAGCCGCTTCTTCCTGGCTTCCGCCTCCGCACGCCGCGAACGAGAATACCATCACAGCGCTCATCAGAAGCACCAATAACTTCTTGATCTTCATCAATATAACCTCCACTTATCTTAGAAATAGTGTATATATCCTAAAGCGCTGATCCAAGCGCTAAAGATAACAGTTTAGTGCGCGTCTCTGCCTGCCCGGCATCTCAGAACGTGAAGTGTCCGCTCTTGCCGCCTGTTTTTTCAACGAGATGCACGTCGCTTATCACCATGCGCTTATCGATGCTCTTGCACATGTCGTAGATGGTAAGAAGCGCTACGGATGCTCCGGTGAGAGCTTCCATCTCAACGCCTGTCTTTCCTTCGCAGACTGCTGTGCATATCGCTGTAATAGCGCAGGACTCCTCGTCGATCTCAAACGTGACCTTAGCGTTGGTAAGGCTGATCGGATGGCACATCGGGATCAGATCTGAAGTCATCTTTGTGCCCATGATGCCCGCTACCTGAGCGACTGTAAGTACGTCGCCCTTCTTTATCTTCTTCCCTATAACGGCATCCATCACCTCTCGGCTCACGCTGATAGTCCCCTGCGCGGTAGCCGTCCTCTTCGTGATGTCCTTTTCGGAAACATCCACCATATAGGCGTTGCCTTTATCGTCAAAATGTGTAAATTCACTCATATGATCTATCCTCAAATACTATCATACTATCCCCCGGAAACCGGTGAAAAGAATCCGACTACATCACCATCATGAAGAACGCGGCTAAATTTTGCCCGCTCTCCATTCACACTCACAAGCAACAGTTTCGCCTTGAGCGGATTGCACTTTATAGCCCTTAATACATCGCCTACTGTACTACCTTCAGGAAATTCTGCCCAGGACTTGTTGTCGAGAATGCTCCTGTCACATCCCAGCGGCGGGAATACTTTAACCTTCATAAGGGATCTCCATTATGATACATTCCATCGGACAGCTCTTCACGCATAGCCCGCAGCCTATGCATCGGTCATTCACTAATTGCGGGAACAGATTTCTGTATCGCCATGACAATCCGGGACGTGTCAGATCAAGCTATGGAGTTTATTGACCATCTCGCGCATAGGCTCGATGTGATAGTCGTGGCTCATCGCGAGCTGCGTATATGTAGCTGCTCCGGCCATATCGTTGACTCTGCAGATACCGGGTATGATGAGCCCAACGCCCCCTTTGGCTCTTTCCTCGTAATAATCAGAAAGTCTCGGAGTCACTTTGCCGCTGGGTTCACCCAAGCTGAACTCAGCAGCAGTCATGACGATCCTGTTTTTGATCTCTACATTACCGATCTTCATCGGCGAGAATAACAAATCATACATCGTAGTCCCTCCTAAGCAATACCTTTTAGTTTTTGATCCCCCCTTTTGTTTTTCGTTATTAACAATACAACGAGCAAAACGCCGTCACAGCCTGTTGTCCCTAGGCATGCTGTCGTAATGCTTCATCATCGGCTTCTCGAGCAGCTTGACTACTTTTGTGTCCAGATTGAACCAGTAGATCGGCACTGTGATCGCAAGAAAGCCAAATGCTATAAGGAATAAAGCCTTAATTATTTTTTTCATCGATTTTTCCTCTCTTACCAGCTCTGATCATCGTCGAATTCAACGAGCGACGCGTCGAGCGGCTCCTCACCCATGACATTCTGCATGAATACGTTCACATCATTTCTCATTTCGCGCCTGCTGATGGAAGTCGGATCCATCAGATCCTGTCTTACGCGCATCATCGGTATGCCGCGCTTGAGAGCGCCCTCTTCGAAGAGACCGTTTATGGCGCTGACGCCCTTGCAGGAGATCTGGTCGAACATGATTATCATGTCGGCGTTGAATTCCTCGTATTTCTCCCAGAGGCTGTCCAGTATGACTTCGCTTCCGCCCTTTGTGTGAGCTCGCATGGTGGATGTCTGGTAGTGATCCGCCAGGCCGCGAAGTATGCTCTCATGAGAGCTTGTGTCTATAAGATCGGTTCCGTGGATGTCTATCATCTCGCAGACCGAATCGATGCCCCAGCAATTTAGCAGCCAGTTGTTGAAGTTGGCGTAGTTGTTGCAAGGCGTGTTCCAGATTATCGCCCTGTGCCTGATGGTCTTAGGGCACTTGCCGGCAGCTACCTGCTTGCGCAGATACTTGTTTACCTTGCGGTCGTTCTTAAGCGCTAGCGGCTCGCCCGCTACAGCCTGATGCTCGAATATGCGGTATAGCCACGCAGACGATCCGGTGTGAGGCGGGATGTTAGTGCGATTGAAGTCCCACTTCTCGAACTTGCACTCGTTCTGCTGGTTCCAAGTCTCGCAAGCCTCTTTCAAAGCCTCCCAGTCGAATTTCTGACCGGTATGCTCCTCAAGGAACTTGATGGCGGACTTTATCTCTTCGACCGCGTATTCCTGCACTTCATCTTCCTTCCAGCGAAGCGGCACATTGAGCACCTGCGATGGCAGACCTATGCGGCGCTCCTGGAGCATCGTTGTCATGATGCTTCCGTCGCAAGGCATGTTAGATGTGAGCATGCAGCAGCCGATCTTAGGGAAGTCGTCTTCGATCGCGAGGCCCGCCTCAAATGAAGGGAGCGGACAAACGTCAGCCGGAAGTCCGTAAAGCTCGGACTGCTCTATGTAGTGCACCGGGCTGTGCTGGTTGATCAGCGACGGCAGGTACATCGGATATTCCTGGAAGAGTATCATCTTGCAGTCAGGGAAACCCTTGCCGAGAAGATTCGGCAGAAGCTCGTCTACGCAGATGATCTTTTTATTCAGTTCTTCAGCTTTCTTGCTGCCCGGATGCAGGTGCATGTCGGCGCTGAAGATAGTCGTCAGAGTCTTTGTGACGTCACTGGCGAGATAGTTGAGGTTGTTTCTCGCGCCTCTGAGACCAGCGCCTCTCTGGCCCTCGCAGACCCTGTCAAAGAACGATGGTACTGTGAGGTATGTGAACATCCAGCGATATCTAAACAGAGCCTTGACGTTCTGCACCGGATGCGCGGCAGCCCACTTTATGAGTATGCCCCACAGGCGACACCACTGAAGATAGTCATATGCTGTATCTTTTCCGCCTCTCCACTCTCTGTGCTTCTGGATAGCGGTCTTGTCTTGCAGATTGGCGGCCATGCCTTTTTTCTTTTTCATTACTTACCGCCTTCCTTTCTGATCTTCTTGATCTCAAGGCTTTCAACGAAAGCCTGCATACGGGTGGCCAGCTGGCCTGAGCCCCTCACTACGTATTCGCGGTCGATGCCGAGAGTAGGCAGACCGTATTCCTGCTGCATCACCTGGGTATTGAGCGTGCGCTCATATCCCCAGAAGTCGCAAAACTTAGCCTGTTCGATCACTATGCCGTCAGCCTTGTATTCGCGGGCGAGGTCGCGTATCGTCTCTCGCCTCTGCATTATCTTTTCCTGCGACATGAACCTCGGGCACTGATTGGTCTCGAGGTAATATCTGCATACCTGGTCGAGAGCCGGCTCGTCGTCTGTCAGCGGTATCTGCTGCCTGCCCGGGATCGAGCCAAAGCAGTATCTGTCAGCGGCGACGTAGCAGCGCGCGTTTTCCATGATCTCCGAGAAGTCGTAGTCGTCGAGTTCGCTGCCTACCACTATGACGCGGGCTCTCCAGCGATTATCTGCATCGGCCTCGCGTGTGCGGAGATCCTCGAGCGTCTCTCTTAGATACGGAAGTATCTGGGAATTCGGGCAGGAGTAACTCACGAGGCAAAGGATGTGGAACTCGCGCGGCGTGATGCGCGGGTTGTCTTCTTTGCGCATCTCCGAGATCTCCTCAAATATGGCAGCGATCTCGTTGTGCTCTCGCACCGCCGCGCGTATCGCTTCATCCGATACGTCGACGCCATAGTTCTCCGCCAGTGGCTTTAAGATGTGATCTCTTACCTGCTCTGTATACAGCTTATTGCCGTGCGGGCTCACCTTGAGAGGAGCATCGATTATGCCCCACCCGAATCTCGGGTTATTTATAAGATCGAGCTCGCGGATGTTCTCTACTACCCTTACCATCTGCTGGCAGGTATCCGAGCTCGCGTAAAAGTCCATGAAGTTCATGCCGCCCTCAAAGGCGCGTTCAAACAGCGCCCTGGTATAGCCGCAAATGAAACTCGACATATAATACTGACTTATATCCAGCGAGCCGGTATTTGGAGCGCGAAGCCTTATCGAGAATGCGTTTCCGCAGTTGAGCAGCACTTCCGGCACGTAGTAGCAGGTATAGCCTACCGCGACGCCACCCTCGTCCTTCTCTTTAAGGATGAGCTCATTTTGCGTTTGTTCCAGCAATTGCTCATAATAATGGATGTGTTTTAAATCTTTCATAACTGATCAACATCCTCTCTTTTATCCCAGAGTAGTTTCCTCCTTTTTTATCATAAAACAATGGATAAGCGTGAGCAATGATAAGTATTTCAGAATCATACCAACGCTTGTAAGTTGTAAAAGTAACTTCACTGAACATAAGACGAACAGGGAAATAAACCTTACACAAAATAATTGAATGATTAAATTCATTGATCTATCCTCAA
>CADAUB010000037.1 GCA_902790965.1 uncultured Eubacteriales bacterium
ATATGTTCCTGCTGCGGCAGAAAAGAATCGAAGCTGAAGGATCTAAGTATCCGCAGCTGGATATGTCCATCATGCGGTGCAGAGCATGACAGAGATGTCAATGCTGCGAAGAACATACTTGAAAAGGGCCTGGAGCTGCTTGCATCATAGGCCCTTGTAGAAACTGACACTAAGTACCGTGGGTCGCACGGGAATTCAAGCCTGTGGAGAGAGTGTAAGACGCCGGATCTTCGGAAGAGGCGCAGTTCTCTGTGAAGCAGGAATCCCCCACCTCTAAGCGTCAGCGTAGGTGGCGGGAGCGTTCAACTTGGTGCATATCTCAGTTGTTTTGATATTTCTCCAAGCAATTCCCAAGCCCTGTCATGATAAGCCTTCTGGCTGTCTGTAAGATCCTGATATCTCTGAATCATAGGGTTTTCATGTAGGACATCATTTCGCTTCTTACCGTATGTCCAGTTATAGTACACGTAAAACCTCACCCACCTGGCGTGTTCGATTTGGCGAAGCTTGTCCAGCTCTTCAGGATTGTTCTTCGCTTCACAGTAAGCTTCATATGCTGCCTGACAGATCTCCCAATCAAGACCGGAGACAGCCTTGCCTCTTAGGAGTATGCGTATCTTATTGAAAAGATGATCCGCGACAGCTATCTTGGACTGTTTGAGCTGATCATTTAGTTCATCCCAGTCGAGACTGTCCTCGACGCTCTTGCGATACAGGTCATTCATCGTCCTTGCAGCATCATTGAGCCTGGCGCGTATGATCTCATCGACCGTGAATATCTCCTCATTCGTCCCAAAGTACGAAACCCCGGGTGCAGTGCGATTGGTCCGAAGATCGATCCTCCCCGTGTAGTTATAGTAGCGCCTCAATTCCCACATGTCGTCCCACGCGTCCTGAACATCATCCTCGCAAACTATTATTCTGTCTGCCTTTCCGATGACATCATGATTAGCAGTCCATTTTTCCGTATGGAAATAAATGCTGTCGAAGCCTTCCCTTCTCTCATTTATCCCAAACGCGAGTTTTAGATTCTTGTGAATATCCCTGAAGCGTTCTGAATCTCCAAATATGTGATAGCTCACATCAAAATCACTGTCGTTGATGTTGGTGAGTATGGCTCTCTCAAGAATAGCCCTCCCGTAATTGCCGAAGCCAATAATGACAATATTGTCCTCATCGCTCCCGAGAGGATGGTTCCTCCAATAACTTCTGGCGCAGCAGTCATACGTATGGAAGAAGTGTATGTTGCCCGACATTTTCTCCTGGCCGCTCGTCGTAAATGCATATACATCGGCGTCAACAGCGTGTATATCCATTGCCTTAAGATTTGTACCGATCTCATTTTCCTTGAGGAAGAACAATTTGCATTTCTCCCCCGTGCCCTTTTTCTGAGCAACTATCCTCGCCGGAGACACATTTATGAATTTGCATGGATAGTCGGGCTTCTCTATCTCGTCGTCTTTTCGGATGCCATAAATTATTATCGCGCCTTCTTCTCTTCGAAGTATGTCTCTGGCAAGAGTGTCAGATTCGGATGTGAAATCTGCAAAATAATACCAATTCCTGTTCCTGCAGAATCTGAGCGCGAACATCGGGAATCCCTCACTGGCAATGAACGAGACCACGTAACCTATCAATGCTACAAGCAATCCCATCGAAAGTATGAGGAATATGACACCTATCACATGCCCCATCGTAGTCACCGGGGTGACGTCTCCATATCCGACCGTCGACAGCGTTACAAGGGAATACCAGAAAGCGTCGCCAAGTGTCTTTATATGCGCGCCCGGAGCATTTCTCTCGCTGAGCACCATCAGCTCAAGCAGCAACAGGTATATCAAAAGCGATAGAAATATGATAGTAAAATATCGTACGTTTTTCTTTTTCATAACCCTGTTCCTCCGCCGCTGCATATGATAATCATACATATTATTTATTTCTTCACCTGAACATCTGCAGGCTCAATGCTATGAGTAGCTGACCTATATGTGAAGGTTGCCCATATATTATCACAAGTAGTCGTGTTTCAGATTATTCTTGCCAACAAAAAACCTTGAGTCAATTGATGATCCAAGGCTTTTTTACATGTACCTATTTGTTTCTCCTTCTAATCTCCGCAGTGAGTTTCAGTTGTCTGCTAATTGTAGACAACTGAGTTTTTATTCAGCGGTGTTTATCCAAAAAGCAGGTCTGACACCTAATTCGTATTGTATTCCGCTTCCATACTCCTGAATTTCTCCTGAGTCACTTACAAAGACAAACTCATATGTTTTTGCACCATCAAACGCAGCTTTCCCTTTTCCCGGAGTCCTTAACCACCACCAAGGTCGCTGACCATCTCCCACGCCTTCGGCAAATACGGCTTTCCTATCTTCAAGCCCATCAAAATACTCATACGCTTCTTCCATGGACAGGCAGAAAATGTAATCTTCCGTATCATCTCCGCCTTCCACGGCGAAATAATTGTCTGGGTCGTGGTCTGGAGTTACAACATGGGTAAGCAAAATTCGAGTTCTGTCTTCTTCCGGAATCGCATTATAGAATTGATCATTCAAATACTCTCGAAGCGTGCATTCTGCCCATGTCGTGTTCGATACCGTTGTGACTTTGTTTGGATGTTCAGGGTCATCCTGTATACGATAAAACCCTTGGTAATCTACAAGCTCGTTTGTAATCAAAAGTGCTTTGCCTTCTTGGACATCCAGCACACGGCAATCATACCCACCAAATGGAATAATATCTCCAACGGATAAATTGGCGTAGTCAACGGACTTTGTCGCACCGCTCCCGCCACCGCAGGCACACAGCGCAAGTGCCATCATGCAACCAGCCAGCAATGCAATCAGTCTTTTCGTTTGGCGTTTCATGTTCTCCCTCCTCTTCACGATTGGAATTCCTCACTAAGTGGAACACTCCTTTTCTCCCTTACAGAATCGGCCTGAGGGTTTAACCTCAGGCCGTTGATGCTGTAAGCCTATTACAATTGTAGAGTTTTGAAAGTGCCAAAACAATTAGCTATGAGCATACCCAGAATGCGGTTAGATCTATCACTTGAATTCGGCGTTGGCCGTGTCTATCGGGTAGTCGATCGGGTTGTCTATGTCGATGCGGTTGTCTTCAAAGACAGTCCCGTCAAATACGATGCGGATGGTACCTTCAAGCCGTTCAAACTGAACGCCTATATCGTTACCTGTGAATGTATTCCCTGGGAAGACGTCGTCAAATGAATTGTGTCTGACAGAATTATATTTGAATCCGACAGTGTTGTCCGTAAAGCTGCAGTCATGTACAGCTATCATCCCTCCGTCAAGGGCAACAGCCCCGACATCGTAGCCAGAGAAGCTGCAGGATGTCATGTAGACTGACGCGGTTGCGCTGAGCCCTGTACCGCCCTGCCCCTCAAATGAGATATCCGACAGTAACACATTGTATGGAACATCATTATTGACAGATAGCGATCCACGTAGGATCGTCCCTCCCTCGGGATCCCCGTGCAGATTGAACGAGCGAGAGACCATCGACAGATCGCCGGTATATGTCTTCGGTGGCAGATAGACATCAACGACAGCGTCGCTCGGAGCTTCCGAGTTGATCTTGGCGATCAGTGCCTCGAGATCCTCTATTGTCTCCATCGGAACGTCATCCGCTGTGAAGATCTGATGCTCCAGCGGCAGCACTTCAAACGTCTGCTTTAAGCGAAGTGTATCGCCATTCTTCATTATTAGTTCCCAACACAGTTCGTTGGTACCGCTGTTGCCGTCGTAAATCAGGTCACTCTCGCGCGCTGCAGGAGCAAAGTCCTCTTTATATTCCGGTTCTTCAAGGCTTACTGTGCCGTCCCCTTCCGGCTTGGCAGTCAGCGTGCACTTTTCGACTTTGCCAAAGAACTCCTCAGGATCTTCAAGAAGTTCTCCGTCGCGGAAAACACCTATCATGACCGTCGTATTCCCCTCTTCATCGACGACCTGAGATACCGTTTTGCTCTTGACGGGCTTCTGATTTTCGATATCCCCCGGGAAGAATGCCGCGACCAGACCATATTTGCCTTCAGAGTCAGAATAAGAGAGAAAGGCCCCATCAGCTTCATATATGCATGCGCGGTTTGCTGCAGAATATATCGCGATACCCGCAAGAACGAGCGCCGCACAAAGAGCCGCGATGACGATCTTTCTGTGGTAAGGCCGCGGAGCTCTCACTTCTTTCCTGTCATTCAGGCTGTGTGCACAATGCGGGCAAAACGATGCATCGTCTGGCAGTTCGGCATTACAATATGGACATTTCATTATCTATTCTCCCTCACCTTATATCTTCTATCAGTCTCAGAACGTTTTTGTAGCGCCTTCCCGGACTGATCTGTGTGCAGCGCTGTATGACACGCCCAAGGTGCCCCGATGCCAGCTTCTGTGACGGATGTTCCCCTGTCAGCATCACGTTCATCATGACCCCCAGCGCGTAAATATCTGACTGGGCGCTCGTCTGCGCCATTCCGTACTGCTCGGGCGGGGCATATCCGGTAGTCCCCAGCACCTGAGTGTCCTCTTTTTTATCGCTTTTCACCACACGGGAAGCATCGAAATCGATGAGGACAGCCTGATCTCCGCGAAGAATGACGTTCTCCGGCTTGACGTCGCGGTGGACCGCTCCCAGTGAGTGCAGGACCCACAGCGCCTGACATATCTGCCTGGCGATACGACAGGTCTGCTCTGCCGTAAAAAGGTCAGCTTCGAGAAGCAGCGACAGTGGATCTCCCTGAACATATTCTTCAAGCACGGCGACCATTCCATCCTTCTGAGCTACCTCCAGTATCTGCGGCAGCCCCGGGCACGAGATCTCAAGGAGCTTCTGATATACATCGCCGTTTCCCTTGTAGCGATGGAATACGAAGCGCTGGCCGCTCTGTTTGTGACATAATAAAATGACCACGCCCCTCTCGTTCTCTTTCATAACGCGGACCGTGTTGTATTCTTTTTCCAAAACGGATGTCAGGTAGTCATAAAGCATGTCGGATGCTCCGGAATATGCTGGCAGCATATTTTGTTAGCGTCGGCAACTTGTTAATATTAATTAGTATTGTACAACAGTTATTAAAAAAAAGAGAAGGCGAAAAACATATGGCTGAAACAAATGACATGAAAGAAACTCTGATGAGTACACCCGACCTCGATCGCTTTCTGGCGGAGCACCGGGCTGATTTCGCGCAGGAATCAGCTGCGGATTATCTTAATCTTCTTTTCAACCGTAAGAATGTGACAAAAGCAGCTCTTGCCAAGAAAGCCTGCATGAGCGAGGTATATCTTCACCAGGTTTTTGCAGGAAAACGCAATCCGTCCCGCAACAGGATCATCTGCATATGCTTTGGCCTTGGAGCCAACCTCGAGGAAACGCAGGAATTTCTTAAGCACTGCGGGCATGCGCAGCTATATGCCAAAATAAAAAGAGACGCCATAGTGATCTATGGGCTTGCAAATGGATTAGACCTCATCGAAGTGAACGATAAGCTCTTTGCGGAAAACGAGGAGTCGCTATATTGAGGGCCATTCAGTTTTTGAACGACTCCAGATCATTTCTGATTACAAAGAGTGGAGACAAAGTAAGCCCTGATCTCTGATGCCGCATATATCGCTTATAAAAAAACTCTTATGGACTGCCTTGCAGCATCCATAAGAGTTTTATATTTCAGGCACAACACCGCCTAGGCGTTATTGCTTTTTCTTATTATAGAAAGTATCTTCAAGAGGGAGCTTTGTACGCAGCACTCCGTCTTTTGCGTAATACGCTCCGGCTATCGCAGGGGCCGCAGGAATTGTTGTGATCTCGCCTATTCCCTTTGCTCCGTATGATATGTCAAGAAGCCAGTCTTTCTCTACATGTATAGCATGGATCTCCGGTGCGTCGGTCGCCCTAAGAAGTCCGAGCGTTCCGTATTTTGCCTTTGGAACACAATCCTCAAGAGGCCAGTTTTCTGTTACGGCATATCCCATGCCCATAAGGACTCCGCCCTCGATCTGCCCCGACATGGACAGCGGATTTACCACCTTGCCGGCATCGAACGCTGCATAAATATCTGTGACTTTTCCCTCTTCATCAAGGACAGCAACATTGGTCGCGAACCCATATGCTATATGGCTGCGTGGGTTTGGCTTATCTGAACCAAGCTTGTCCGTCGGTTCAAAGTATTCGTATGTGAAGTCCCTTCCGTTTAGCCTTGAGAGATCAGCCTCGATGATACCCTCCTCATCCATTGCCTTTCTGAGAAGTCTTGCTGCTCCGCGAACAGCTTCACCTGTTATCAGCGTCTGGCGTGAACCCGACGTGGTTCCGGAGTCTGGCGCGTTTTCGGTGCTGGCTACAGCGACCCTTATCCTGGTTACCGGCAAGGCCGCTGCCTGAGCCACGATCTGCGTGAATACAGTCTGGCACCCCTGCCCTATGTCTGAAGCGGCAGAGTATATGTACACTATTCCTTCCCTGACAGACAGCTTTGCTCTGCCCTTATCAGGGAGCCCGACTCCGACGCCCGCGTTTTTCATCGCGCAGGCAATGCCTACTCTGTCCTTAGGATTATCATCAAAATACGGTTTCACTGCCAGCAGGGTTTCCTTGAGTGCTGTCGAAACGTCGGCTATCTGGCCATTAGGCAACTCGAGCCCCGGCTCGATCGCATTTCTATACCTGATCTCCCATGGGCTTATGCCGACCTTCTCTGCCAGCACATTGAGAAGCGATTCGAGGGCAAACTGGCTCTGGCATACGCCGAACCCTCTGAATGCTCCTGCAGGCGGGTTGTTTGTATAATATCCGTATCCGCGGATATCTGTATTGTGGTAATTATACGGACCGACGCTGTGTGTGCATGCTCTCTCAAGAACAGGGCCGCAAAGGCTTGCGTAAGCGCCGGTATCGAAGTTGATCTCACAGTCGAGACCTGTCAGGATGCCGTACTCATCGCAACCAATGGTGAATGTACCTTCCATTGCGTGCCGCTTAGGATGTACCCTAAGGGACTCGCTGCGGCTGAACTTTGCCTTGACCGGTCTTCCGAACTTAAGGGCAGCAAGTGCAGAGATGTGCTGTGTTGTGACATCCTCTTTCCCGCCGAATCCGCCTCCTATGAGCTGGTTTTCCACAACTACACGCTCAGGTGTCTCTTCCCAGCCAAGCATGTGGCAGATCTCTTTTCTGGTATCAAAAGCGCCCTGATCGCTCGACAGCACTTTGACGCCATCGCCGTATGGGAAAGATACTGCACACTCAGGCTCAAGAAATGCATGCTCTGTGAACGGCGTTGAAAAACTTGCAGTCACTGTATATGCCGATTCTGCCAGCGCCTTGGCCGCGTCGCCTCTTACCACATGCCTGCTCTGGCAGAGATTGCCAGGCGCATGTGCATGCAGCTGCGGAGCATCTTTGGCCTTTGCTTCATCTATATTTCTCACTGGCACAAGCGGCTCGTATTCTACCTCTACTGCTTTCTTGGCCTGCTCAAGTATGTATGGCGTTTCCGCAACAACAAGGCAAATCGCGTCTCCGACCATCCTTGTCGTATCACCTTCAGCTATAAATACATCCCAGTCCTGCTGTATATGGCCTACCTTGTTGACAGGCACATCCGCTGCTGTCAAAACGCCGAGCACGCCGGGCAGCGACTCCGCTTTTTCCTTGTGTATCTTTTTTACTATTGCCCTCGGGTAATCGGCTCTGACCGCTGAGCAGTATGCCATAGGCGGCATGTCTGGATCCACGATAGTGCACGCATTGCATCCGTGTTCGCCTCTGCGGTGGATCGTCGCCCCGGTATATAATTCGCCGTTTTCGATGCCTTCATCAAGCTCTTCTCTGCTCCATCCCGCAAGATCCATTATCTGCTCGAGCTTATCCGCCGGGACAAAGTATTCCGAGCCTATATCATCAGGATATTTGCCGTAGCCGAGCACCTTCTTTCTTACATCTATGCGGAAAACGTTCTGTCCCACTCCATATACGGCCGCTCTGCCATGAGTGACCGGATTCGAGATACCGCTGATTTCCGAAGGATCATATTTGACCCCGTATGTAGAAGCATGCCCGTAGTTGCGGTAATTGGCAATACCTGACACTACCTCCGGATCGTACTCCGTTCCGAATTCGGAGATGAATTCGAAATCGCCTTCCGCATCCTCTTCCTCAAACTGCGCCACGAACTTGATATCTTCGTCTCCGCGCAGTATGGCCGCGGCTCTCTTGATACCCTGAACGATCTTCTTATATCCCGTGCAGCGGCATATATTGCCCCTTATCGCCTTTCTGATCTCATCATCTGACGGATCAGGATTTTTATCCAGAAGCGCTTTGGCTGCCATAACCATTCCGGGTATGCAAAAGCCGCACTGAACAGCTCCACATGAACCGAAAGCAAAGACATAGACTTCCTTTTCTCTTAGTGACAGCCCCTCAACCGTCAGAATAATTTTCCCAGCTGCCTTCTCCGTAGTCAGGATGCACGATCTCATTGCCCTGCCGTCAACGATGATGGTGCAGGTGCCACATGCGCCCTCCGAGCATCCGTCCTTAACTGAATACAATCTGAGATCATCTCTGAGATATCTGAGCAGAGGCTTGTTTTCTTCGGTAGTTCTGCTAACTCCGTTAACTGTAAATGTGAATGACATAACCTTGTCTTCCCCTTGTTTGCGATCAAATATCTATATTGTTTTTGTTTCCTAGTGCTCTAGCTCGCCTTTGTATTTGTCGATACCGCCCATATTGATGACTTGCGTGTATCCCATCGACTTCAGAGTCTTAGCCATTCCTCTGCTGCGTGAGCCTCTCAGGCAATATGTGAACAGCGGCGTGGACTTGTCCGGTAATTTTTCCAGTATAGCCTCGATATTGTGCGCAGGAATATTGATTGCGCCAGGAATATGGCCCTGAGCATATTCGTCCGCGTCCCGAACATCGATGATCACAGCGCCCTCAGTATCCCGAGCCAGCTTGAGCTCGTCATTGATATTTATCTTCTCCGCGATGAAAAAGAGATAACCGGTAACTATGGCTAATACCACAGGCGTGGCAACGTCGATCCTGCCATCGATGTTGTATTCACCTCCGCTGAAGAGAATATGCAGGACATTCCATACGACCATAAATACCACGATGTAGATCGCATACGCTACTCTCTTATCCTTGATCATTATCTTTCGCTCCTTTCTCTTTACGCCTTTACGCCGCCTGTTCAATCCTCGTTTATATTCCTATATAACTCGTTGATGCTTTGATTCGCATGCTCCGAAATGTGCTTGTCGACCAGCCTGTCGCGCAGGTCTTTGATCGCGAGCATCTCGTCGGCAACATCTTCCAGTCGGTGCTTCCATCTTATGCGCCACGCTCTTCCATTTACACCGCACTCACTTACTCATTCTACCGCAAACTCCACGGCACGTACGCCTTCACATGCACGCCGCCTCTTCATCGCCGGTCGCCACCGCTACCAGTATGTACTTTTCCTCACTTACCGCGTTATCTATCAAATTAGTTCTATCCAACGTACTTCTTTAGCAGTCCTTTAATAATGAAGTACGAGATCGTCATATCAAAGGCGTACAAACCAAGATACACCGCCGTGCAAAACTTGGCGTGTTTCTTGTAGTTCCAGTCTTTGAAGAAGTCCTCTTTAAGCATTTTGTGACCTCCATCTATCCGGGAATTATATTAATCAAGACTACATTAATGATAGCATATCAAATCCTTGTAATATACATTTTAGCGGAAAGGGAAATTTGGACAGACACGTTGCGGAAAGGTGCATAGGAACAGGTAATCGTCGGGAAGATCAGCTGGTAGTAAAAATCCCCGGGTCTCTCATGATGAGAGACTCCAGGAATCATGGTCACCTAAAGACAGGTAATCTATTTTATTAAGCGGTGTTTCAGGTTCTTTCAAATTCTTTTCCTACCAAGAGCACACCCTTGAACTGGATCAGTACGAACAGCAGCATCACCCAATGGTACACAGCGTTGTAGTTGAATTCCCAGATGAGCGTAAAATGGATCGTCTTGATCGACTGCAGTACGCTTCCGACAAACAGTACGGCGATCGCTGCAATATACCATTTGAACGCGGGTCTCTCACGCACTTGCCTGCGAAGAAGGATAACGCAATTGATGAGATTGGCCATTGCGTAGACCGAGAAAAATACAAAGGCATACTTTCTGATCGTAAAGCGCGCGATCCCGAGCAAGATAGAAACTAACACCGCTACGATCAGGTTGACCTTGATGGAGTGGGAAAAGTCTTTATCCGGATAGATGTCGTGCTTGATCGCGATAACGTAAGTGCAAACCATAAACGTCAGGAATAGATAGAAACCGCACCACAGGATACCATTCACAAGGTTTGACATGACGATGCCGTGTAGCAGAAAGCCCACAAGGGACGTTACCATAAGCATGGCGAAAGCTGTCGCCCACAGTTTGTTACGCTTTGTCAAAGGCTTTTGCCTTATGAGCCATATCACCGGCACCAATATAGCAAATGCGTTGATGAGATCTGTTATTGCCGTTGTCCATTCCGTTCCAGTTGTAAACATCGATCTATAATCCCGTCCTATCTTTTAGTTCAGTGCGTCGAGCGCTCTGAGGCAGGCATTGAGGGTGATGTCCTTTGCCTTTTCTATCGCCTGCTGCTCTGCATCATCTTCCTTCACTTCCGTTGCCGGCTGCACCTTAGTTATTACTTCCTTGATCTCTTCTTCCGCGGAAGCCTTGTCCATGCGCTTATCCTCGATGACCAGCGAAAGGCTCTTAAGGTACCTGATCATAGACTCGACTTCCATCGTGTACAGTATGGAGCCTTCGACTTCAGGCAGCGCCTCGAGTTCGGCAATGCCCAGGCTGAGCTCTTTGCCCACTCTGGAATCCTGCAATACGTCCTGTATCTTTTCCTTCACTCCAAGAGTGCCTGCTGCAGCCTGCTCTTTCGCGCGCTTTGCGAGTTCTCTGGCTTCGCTTCCCTCTTCGGTGAGTTCCCTTGCCTTGCTTACGACTTCATCAGTAACGTTTTTTACAGCTTCACTGGCGTCTTCAACAAAATACTTTACCTTCTTCTTGTAATCGTTTAGGTTATCCATTTTGCACCTCATCTATAGGTCGATATTTATCATTCACAGTTTGCCTTAAGATTTATCAAATGTGGATTTTCATTAACCGATCAGGTGGATGTCGCCTATGATCGGAAGCGGCTCATCGCTACCAGCGGCCGCACGGACGATGCCCATGATCGCAAATACAAATACCGCCACAGAGACTAACCAGCCGATCATACCGCCCAGAAGCGGGATCGCCGCAAGCACGCCGCCTAGGATGCTCACGATATTGATAACAAGAGCCTGATTGATATGTGTCATTACGTATCTGTCGGATTTGTCCCCAATGATGATCGCGATTATGAAACCGATCCAAGTTATGTATGCAGCTACGGCTGCGACTTTTGCATTTCTATTGTTGTTGTTCATCGTTACCTGTTCCTCCTATCTGTATTCTATCTTGTTTTCTAGAATATAATAATACCACAATCCACGATCACCGCAGATATACTAAAACAGCCCGGTCGTTGGACCGAGCTAACTTCATTCAACTGACAATGTATGTTTTTCTGGAATTAACGTTTTGTTGTTTTCTATCTCTCTATTTCACCTTCACTTTCTTTCCGCAGTTACCTTTTTTAAATACTTTCTTATACTTCTTTGCAAACGACTTATTGAGTGCCTTGTTTCCGACTTTTACTTTGACTGTCTTGACCGCTGATCCCTGGAAGCAGTTCTTGACGTTCTTCTTTGTAAGGAATCTTGTCTTTACTGTAACTGTCTTGGCCTTGCTGCCGTTGAAGGCGCCCTTCTGGATGCCTGTTACGTTGTAGACTGTGTTCCCATACTTAACTGTTGCCGGGATCGTTACGCCCTTAGCGTTCTTTGCCTTGATGAGGACCGCGCATGGTCCGCCGATCTCTTTGTACTGGCGAATTTCGTATACCGATCCGCCTACAGCTACGTGATATACAGGGTAGATAGTGTGACCTACGCTTGTGTTATTCCCATTGTTGTTTGAAGACTGGTTGCTTCCAATCACGACAGCAAGGGCTTTGGGGCTACTGGAATTGAGCTCGTTCCTGATAGGCATGCTTATTACTTTAAATGTGTTTGTTCCATTTGCCAGGTTTCTTGCAGGCACTTTTATCCTAAAAGATGCTTTGCCGTTTGAATTGCCAACCGTCTGGTAGTTGTAAGCGACCTTACCATTCGCATCAAAGAGTGCTATGTTCTGTCCCCTAGCAATGTTTACTGTGCCGCTGACATATACGCTGTCCTTATCATTACTATTGATAGTAGTCTTGTCCAGTGTTACGACAGGTGTAGGTATCGTTGTTGACGGTGTTGATGAAGCGCTAGTTGTGTAGCAGACCTTATAATCCATCGCATTACGATCATAGCCGCTATTGCTATTGAACACTACGTAGTAATCGGAATTGCTCTTCAGATTGTTATAAGTCATGCTGCCGGATTCGCCTGTGAGAAGTTTTATCGTAGTATGTGTGTAGCGAGGCGGTGCGCTGACGCTACTGAACTGTACTTCGCTGTAATTGTTATCCAGCAGTTTAACGGTCATTCCGTAAGAGTCAGTAACATTGCTTGTGTAGCCTGTGAACTTAGTATACTCTGCCTTCACGGTGTATGTACCGGTTCCTCCTGTATGGATCTTGTAATAATGATTTGTTGCTTCCATATAGGTCCCGTTCACTTTTCCATTGCCATACGTTACTTTGGTATACGTAAATCTGCCGGATTTCCACTGATTTGCAGTGAGGCTCTCTGCTCCACTTGGGCTTGTCGATGCTGCGTGAGCCATGCTTGGTGCCATAAACGCTCCTGTCAGAGCTACGAATACTGCGATCATTATCACGAGGATGTGATTCAGCAGATTCCCTTTTCTTGTTCCTTCATAAGCTTTCATGCTTTTCCTCCGTTCCATTATCCATTTCGTCGTTTGCGTTTTGAAATGTGTTTTCTGTGTTTCCTTGATTAGATAATAGACCGGCGGGAATGGCCTGACGGATAAATACCCCGAAAAGCACATTTATTGGTATGAGTTGCACATTACGGTTTGCGATCGACATTTGGCAGGCAATGTAAAAGGACCCCGCGTGATGACGAGGTCCTGATCGTTACATCGTGTTATTCGTTTTGTGCCGATGTTTCTCGGTATACGCTACTTCGTGTAGTCGTAGAAGCCCTTTCCGGCTGTGACTCCGGTCTCGCCTTTGTCGATCTTTTCCTTGAGCAGCTGGCCCATCTTCCATGTCAGTGTACCCTCGACCTGAGCCTCTGGCTTCATCTGGTTGATGTTGTATGCTGTCGTCAGCCCTACGATATCGAGGATCTGGAACGGACCTGCAGGAGCGCTTGTTGCGAGTCTCCATGTAAGGTCGATAGTCTCAGGATCTGCGACTTCATTTGCCCAGAGCGCCTGAGCTGCTGTGAGGAAAGGTACCAGCATAGAGTTGAGAATGTATCCCGGCTGCTCTTTGTGAAGCTGGAGTGGCACCATGTTGATCTCATCAGCAAAAGCAACTACCTGATCATATACAGCAGGATCTGTACCAGGATGTCCCATTACCTCGCCGGTGTTGTTCTTCCAGATAGTGTTCGCGAAGTGGAGTGCGCAGTACTTCTCTGGTCTGCCTGTATATTCAGCGAACATGCTCGGAAGCAGTGTCGAAGAGTTGGTGCAGAGGATCGTTTTTTCAGGAATAAGATCTTTCATCTTTGTATACATCTCGATCTTCTTCTCAGGATTCTCAGCCATAGCCTCGATCGCGATATCTGCATCTTCGAGAGCTTTGCCAAGATCCAGTTCAAGATGCAGCAGCTCTGCGAAATTCTTCTTTGCTTTTTCGATCAGTGCGTCGATATCCTCGGCTGTAGTGCCTTCCCATGAACGGATGAGTCCGCGTGGATAAAGGAATCCACCCATTGGATTTCCGATAAGCTTTTTAGCTGCCTCAAGGTCTGCGATCATAGCAGCGCTATACTGCTCGATCTTTGGCTGTGTGCGGCCGATCGAACCTTCTGATCTGAGCCACATAGTTGTGTCATGTCCTGTATAAGCACTCATGAGTGCGATCTGTGTTCCGAGGACTCCTCCTCCGATAAGTACTACTTTATTGAATCCCATAGTTTCCCTCCTTTGTAAAAACAGAGATATGTGTTGTCCCTATCTTTATCCCATTATACATTGATAGGTACGAGCTATTTATCATTGGTGACATACTCCCACCATTTTCGCCTCAGCTTAGAAGTGGGGGCTTCTCGCTCAACAGCTCTTATGAGCTGAGTATCAACGAGCTATCCCCGTGTGCCCCACGGTTCCTCTATTGGTTTTATTGTTTACGAGATCAAGAGGCCATAAGCCTCATAGTCTCCATCCGTATGTTTATCGCAGCATTCACATCCCTGTCGATGCAATTACCGCAACTGCAGCGATATATCCGGTCGCTGAGTGTCAGATCCTCTTTGATCCTTCCGCAAGCGCTACATCTTTTGCTCGATGGGAAGAACCTGTCCACCTTCACAAGCTCTCCACCGGTCTCCTCAAGCTTGTACGAGAGCATGTTCCTGAACATCCCATAGCCGTTATCCGTCACACTCTTTCCGAAGTGCAGGCTCCGGCTCATCGCTCTCATATCGATGTCCTCGACTCCGATGATGTCATACTCATCTGCCAAAGATCTGCTCAGCTTGTGCAGGAAGTCCTTTCTTTGGTTCTTCACCTTTTCGTGGATCACTGCAACTTTTCGCTTCTGCTTCTCGTAGTTTCTGCTGCCCTTTTCGCAGTGGCTGAGTTTCCTCTGCTCTCTTGCGAGCTTATCCTCAGCCTGCCTGAAGTATTTAGGGTAGTCTGCTTTTGTCCCGTCAGACATCACGGCAAGTCCGTCCATCGCATAGTCTATGCCGAGATACTTCTTTTCGCCTGCTTCTCTGCTTTTGCCTTTGGCTTGGTTTTCACTTTCAGGCAACTCATAGAGAAGTGAAGCATAGTATTTGCCCGTAGGTTCCTTTGCGACCGTGACGCTTTTGAGGATCCAGCCTTCAGGGATATCTCTATGGATCCTTATCCTGACCATCCCTACCTTGGGCAGTCTTATCTTCTTTCCCTCGATGCGGATGTTCCCGTTCACGACATTCGTCGTATAGCTCCTATGGTTGTGGTGTTTCGACTTGTATCTCGGTCTGCCTCTTCCCGGCACTTTAGCGTAGTCGCGAAAGGCTTTTTCAAGACTGAGCTGCACATTGC
>CADAUB010000038.1 GCA_902790965.1 uncultured Eubacteriales bacterium
GCCAGGATGAAAGATCTTAGGCTCAGCAAGTACGGCGAGTATCTGGACAAGAAGTCAGACGAGATAAAGAAGGCTTACGAGCATGCGATCACAAGCCTTAACGACAATTATCCGGATGCCTCCGTATGCGTTTCGTATGACGAAAACAGCGCCGATCTCTGGGACCGCAACATATCCCACGAGGACTTCCTTGTGCACAGACTCGGAAAAGGCAACATTCCTTTTGAGATGGATATTGACGTGCCACATCAAAGATTCTCTCTTTACGACGACGATCTTGCCGAGCGCCCACAGACTATAAAAGATAACTACAGCACGCTCTATGACGTGCCTGTTACTGTCGATATCTATCAGCAGAACGTGATCGGCATCATAGGTGATGACGGAAAGAAGAACGCTCTTCAGATAGCGAGGATACTCAGCACTCAGATAGCGGCGAGCAACTGCTATACCGATGTGAAACTGGCGTACATTTATGACGAAAACAACACAGTAGAAGCCGGCGAATGGGAATTTGCCAAATGGCTGCCGCATGTATGGGCTGAAGATAAGAAGGCCAGATACATCGCCTCGAACACAGACGAGAAGGCAGATGTTCTCTACGAGCTCGGAAATATTTTCAGGATAAGAGCCGAGAACGAGGAAAGCGGAACCATCAGGCAGAATGAGATCCCAAGGCCATATTACGTGCTCTTCGTTTCGGATGCATCCCTCATCGAGGGCGAGATGTTCTCAAAGTACATCTATGACAAAGACAACAGATACGGACTCACTACTATTATCCTCGCCGAGCAGTATGAAGAGCTCCCTAACAAGTGCGAATTCATTATCGAAAACACAGCCAGATTCAGAGGCTGTTACGAGACTTCGTCGGGCAGAGACTCCAGCATCGCTATCGATTTCGACAGAGTAGGATCTGCAGAGCTTGAAGACTTCTCAAGGCGGCTGTCAAAGCTTCGCGTGCTCGAAGAGGAGTCGGGCGGAGAGATACCATCGTCACTTACGTTCTTCGAGATGCAGGGTGTAAAGAGGCCGGAAGAGCTTCCGGTCAAAGAACTGTGGACCAAGAGCAGGATATATGAAAACATCAAGGGCCTTATCGGACAGAAGGCGGGAGGAGTCCCGGTATATCTCGACGCGCACGAGAAATACCACGGACCACACGGCCTCGTAGCAGGTACTACCGGATCGGGCAAGAGCGAGATGCTCCAGACATATATACTCTCGCTTGCTGTCAATTACAGCCCTGACGATATCGAGTTCTTCATAATCGATTACAAGGGCGGGGGCATGGCCAATCTCTTTGACGGGTTGCCTCACATGGCTGGCCAGATATCTAACCTCTCGGGCAACCAGGTCAGGAGAGCGATGATATCCATAAAGAGTGAAAACCGCCGCAGGCAGCGCATATTCTCCGAAAATGGCGTTAACAATATCAACAGTTATACCAAGCTTTACAAGAGCGGCGAGGTGACAGAGCCTGTGCCACATCTCTTCATAGTGATCGACGAGTTCGCCGAGCTCAAGCGCGAAGAGCCTGAGTTTATGCAAGAACTCATAAGCGTAGCGCAGGTAGGCCGAAGCCTTGGCGTCCACCTCATACTGGCCACACAGAAGCCAAGCGGCACTGTAGACGATAATATCTGGAGCAACTCCAGATTCAGGCTTTGCCTGAGGGTGCAGGACAAACAGGACAGCAATGACATTCTCCACAAGCCTGATGCCGCGTACATCACACAGGCCGGAAGAGGTTACCTCCAAGTAGGTAATGACGAGCTATACGAGCTCTTCCAGTCGGGATACAGCGGCGCGGTCTATGACGAAGACTCCTATACGAGCAACACCAACGCAGCTGAGCTTATCGCGCTGACCGGAAAGGTCGACATGACCGGAAAAATCGTCAGGCAGGGCCGAAAGAAACAATCCAAGAAGAAAGAACGCACCGAGCTCGATGCCGTGAAGGATTACCTCGCCCAGGTGAGTTCCGAGGTGGGCTATGAGGCCAAGCACCAGCTCTGGCTGCCTGTTCTGAGAGACAGGATTTATCTCGGCGAGTTCGGTGAATACAGCGCTGAAGCCTTCTCGTCAAAGGGTGAGTGGAAACCGGTGGATAAGGCTCTTAAGCTCAATGCGGTGGTCGGTCAGATGGACGATCCTGAGAACCAGACACAGATGCCTTTCGTCATCGATTTCGCGGAGGCCGGCAATGTGGCTATATGCGGCTCCATAGTAAGCGGTAAGTCTACTCTTATGCAGACGATCGCCTACTCGCTGATCCAGCAATACTCACCTGAGGCTGTGAACCTCTATGCTATAGACTTCAGTAGCAAGGTGATGTCCGCGTTTGAAAGCGCGCCTCACTTCGGTGGCATCATGTATGAGAACGACGACGACAAGATCGCCAAGTTCTTCAACATGATGGACGACATACTCGAGGAGAGGAAGAAGATATTCCACGGAGGAAACTACCGGGAATTCGTGCACGTCAACGGCGTGACTCTCCCGGCAATATTCATATTGATAGACAACTACGGCGCATTCAAACTCAAGACCGAGGAGCGATATGAAGAGGCGCTGCTACGGCTTTCAAAGGAAGGTATCAGCAACGGCATTTACCTCATCGCGAGCGGCGGCGGGTTCAATAGCAATGAGATCTCATCGCGCATAGGTGAAAACTTCTCTACAGTGCTCACACTTGCGCTTAAGGACAAGTTCGAATACCAGGAACTGCTTCACACTATGCAGATCGACGTGCTGCCTGAGCAGGGCATCAGAGGAAGAGGCCTGGCGTATTGCGGCACTCGCATACTCGAGTATCAGGCGGCTCTGGCTTTGGAAGCGGATAATGATTACGAGCGCATCGAGAGAATAAAAGATGTTTGCCGCAGCATGGCAGAAAATTGGCAGGGCAAGAAAGCGAAGCGGGTGCCTGTGATTCCGGACAAGCCTGTCTGGGATGAGTTCGTATCTCTTCAGGAATACGAAGAGTTGTCGGAAGACCCTACAAGGCTCCCGGTCGGCTACGACGCGGCGAACGCTTCGGTATACGGCATACCGCTGGATGATACGTTCTGCTACGGCATATACGGTGACATGAAATCCGGAAAGACCAATATGCTCAAGGCATGTATCCAGTCAGCGCTGGATAAGAAAGCTGATGTGTATGTCTTTGATTCAGCGGAGAAGGCACTTGGCGTTTATGAGCACTTCGACGGATCGACTTATTGCAGCAGCGACAAGGAGATATTCGATTGCTTCAATGCGCTGACACCTGAGTTCAAGAAGAGGAGCTCGCGCAAGGCAAAGCTCGTATCCGAGGGCATGGAGGCCGAAGAGAGCTTCAAAGCTATGAGCGAGGAATTCACGCCGATCTTCATATTCGTATCCGAGCTTGATCAGTTCATCAATACTATCTACAAGTCCGAATATGATATGAAGGGCTTTGTCGAGAACGTATTTAGCAAGGGGCAGAACAATAACATCTATTTCTTCGCCGACCTCTCGATCAGAAATAAAGCGAACGCAGGCGGCTATCCGGCGTTTGAGAGCTTTATCGGATACAGGAAAGGCGTGCATGTAGGTGGCAAGACTGTCGGAAATACCATATTGAATTTCGATTACATACCTTATAACGAGCGGGGCAAGGCCGAGTGGGCCGGGCTCGCGACCCTGCCGGAAGTATACGATGAGAAGGAGACTTCTAAGGTCGTCATACCTCTGGTGAAAAAGACAGGGAAGGAAGAGATTTCCAAATGACAAGCGTGCTTCTGTTTGACAGAGACAAAAAAGAACAGGAACTGATCCGCAAAAAGATCAGCGATTCTGTTGCTATGCTCTCCGATGACAGCCTCGACTGCAATATGTGCGGCAGCGTTGAGCAGGCTGATGAACACATAGCAAAGGACAAGGCTCTCGACTTGTCTATGCTTGAGGTGTCTGCCGATGAAGATATCGGGCTCACGCGAAGAGTAAGGGAATTCAGCGAACAGGCAGATATGATGATCATGGCGGATAGCAGCATCTCACCGATGAAGTACATGACTCCGGATATCCGGGCGTGTTCACTGCTTCTCAAACCGTACCGGCCTGAGGACATGGATACGGTCGTGCGTGAGTTTATGGCGGCATATTACAGAAAGAGAGAGGTGCCGTCTGAGGAGAATTCCATAGTGATCGAGAACAGAGATGGCAGGATAGTGGTGCCGTTCTCACACATTTACTACATAGAGGCAAGGGAGAAGAAAGTGTTCTTCAGGCTGAGAGACCGCGAGTACAGCAAATATGACACTCTCGAAAATGTCAAAGCATCGCTGCCGCCAAGCTTTCTGCAGAGCCACAGAAGTTTCGTCTTCAACACGAGCTACTTAGACAAAGTAAAGCTTTCAGAGAATACGGTGTATCTGGAGCACGGGATCATGGTCCCGCTGGCCAGATCGTTCAAAGCGTCGATAAAGGAGTATCTGAGTGGATTATCCGGCAAGAGAAATAACAATACTGAATAATGACGAGTTCCTGCTCTTGCTTGCGGCTTCGGGGCTCGAGAGATGGTATGGGGTAGAACTGTCAGAGCAGCGTGCCGCGTTAACAGATGCGCGGGCGTTCAACGCTGCCCTTGCGACTCTTTACCAAAAAGGTGTCATCGAGTGGTCGGAAGACAAAGCCGAGATCGCCATGGCTTACAGGGACATGTTCAGAACTTTGAGAGATGCTACGCGTTGCATACTTATAAAGACGGCTTCGAGACCGGGCTATATAAAGGGCAGCTATTGCTCGGGCGGCATGGTGACGAACGTCGAAGGCGGAGCAACAACGGGCAGCGAAGTAGAACTGTCGCTCCAGCGCATGGATGAATGGATAGGCGAACTCAAACTATCGGGCTACCTACCGGGAACGGCGGATATGCCTGAGGATGGAGAGGAGCCGATCGGGGCGGAAGACAATATCAGCGAATTTGAACTAAGAAGCCTGCCAGACGGTGAATTGATACGTTCGCTGAGGATATACGATCAGGGCCTCTTCACTATGAAAGAGATAAGCGAGGCTGGCTACAGCACGAAAGATATCTGCGCCCCTGGCGACGCGGAAAACATACTTAGCGAATGGTGCGGAGGAGAATCATGATACTTACAGATATATACGCAGTGGCAGTCGATCAGACATTTGATTTCAGGCTGGACGAAAATGCGGATCTCAGTTCGGTGCTGCTTGAGGTGACGGAAATGATTGCCAGAAAGACAGGCAGCGAGAGCCCGGAAAACGCGAGGGATTTCATGCTGTATCTGGTGGGGCGAGAGACACCGCTGCCGCTAAACAAGACTCTGTATGAGTGCGGAGTCAAGGATGGAGACAAGCTTATTCTGGTCTGAAAGCGCAACTCAGTAGGGGAAATGTGCATTTCAGACATTATTTTCAGCAGTCGGCATATTGGATGCTAAACTGCATATAGAAAGAATGAGGAAATAATGAACGTACTAGTGATACCAAGCAGATGCCTGAAAGTATCAGAAGGACTCAGGGAAGCTGAAACAAGGCTGAAACAGCAGTCTGCCAGCATCGATGACGCAATACGCAGCCTTCGCCAGATGGAGGACGAGAGCGTACAGACAGCTGTGAAAAAGATCGCTCGGATCAACGAAAGCCTGAAGATAAGAATACAGATGATACACAGAATGGCTGCAGTGCTCGAGAAAGTGGCGACGCTCTACACAAAGACCGAGGACAGGATCTGCGATCACGAAGACTATAACGTGTACAAACCGCAGATAAGGTACAGCGCTGTTGACCTGAGAGCTGAGCGCTCTAAAGTGAATGAGACATTCACCAAACTCTAGGAGGCGCAAATGGAAGATATGATCAAGGCAAATACCAGCAGGCTTGGCTCTGATGTATCCGATATACAGGGCCGTATAGAAGAAATGGAGAAGAAACTCTCAGAGCTTAAGACACATAGCGCGGCACTGAACGCGATGTGCGACGGACCTGATGCCCAAGAGATCAAGGCTGCGATGGGTGAAGACATATCGGCGCTGGAGTCGATGATAAAGCAACTAAGGGCCCTGAACGAATACGAGGAATACGCAAGGACGCAGTATGACGAATGCGAGAGCAAGGTGGGCGACCTTGTAAGCCAGATAAGATACTGATAGGAGAGCCAGGATGGACATTAGAGTAAATTCAGATGAATACAAACGCAAAAGCGATCAGGTGCTCTCGGATATAAATGCAATAGAACACGAGTGGAGAGAGATCAGATCTCGCGTGATAGAAGCCAGGAATTACTGGGAAGGTAGAGCCGGCGACGCGCACTACAATATATACAAAGACATTGCCGGAGATATGGAGGCAATCATCAGGAGGCTCGGAGAGAATCAGTCCAAGCTTAGGGCCATGGCCGGGATATACGATGTGGCCGAAGCAAAGGCGGAGGATCGTACACACAAGCTCCCGGATGAGGTGTTCTAAGGAGGGCGATATGGCAGAGACGAAAAACAATTCTAGCGTAACGCTCGAATATACTAGAGTAAAAAAACAGGCAACAAGCCTCAGTGATGCTGCGAAGGCGATCCGTCTTGAAAGCAATAGACTCGGCGATCACAAGGCCAACCTTGACCAGTCGTGGCAGGGCGAAAATGCTAGTAGATTCACCGGCAAGATGAGTCTGGCGTCAGAAGAACTCGCCAAAATAGCGGCCCAGCTTGAAGCAGCAGCCGAAGCCATTGTTTTTAGGAACGATCAATGCATTGGAGGATAAAAAATGGCTGATCGAAGAGATTACAACATCGAAGATACTGCACGTCTGATGACAAGAGCTGGCGGTGGAGACAGCGACAAGAGTGGCATAGTTGCCATTATTGGCAGTGCTGCCGGCATTCTGCTGATCGGGATCGGGATATTCCTAATAGTGATCTGAGGATGGGCATGACACCAGAAATGAGCGGAATGTCAAATAGCGGATCATCCGATAGCAGAGCTGCTAGCAACAGGCTGAACGACAATCAGACCAGCGGGCTTCTGTACTTCTACATACACTTCGTGACCGAGGTGGTGTGCTTCTACACCCTAGCGCGCTATGTGGGAGACAACCCGACTATCTGGCTGGTATTCCTATCCTATGACATGCTGGCATTCGTGCCACAAAGCATTATCGGATACTTCAGCGACAAGCACCCGAGAGTGCCTCTTGGAGCGATAGGTCTGGTGTTGCTCGGCATAGCGCTACTCATCATGGAGAACGTGAAAAACCCTTACGCATCGCTCTTTATCCTGTGCCTTGGCAACTGCTTTGTGCATGTTAACGGAGCTGAGACGACGCTCAGGACAGCCAAGGGCAAGGTGTCGGGAAGCGCGATCTTCGTCTCGGGCGGATCGTTTGGGGTAGTCACCGGCAAGCTGATGGGAGGCGCAGGCACTTCATCATGGCCGCTTCTTATACTCCTCGCGTCAGCTCTGCCTCTTGCGATATTTGCGCAGAGATATATAAGCGAAGCGGAGCTCCCTTTCAAAAAGCAGTGTCTGGACTTTAAATACGCAAAGCCCGGCCTCAGCGTGGGGCTTGTGATAGCGGCGGCTGTCACTGTTGTCGCGGTACGCGGCTTCATGGGTTACGGCATACCAACCTCGTGGAACAAAACTGCTGTACAGACTGTGATGCTGTTCTCGTTCATGGGAGTTGGCAAGGCGCTTGGCGGCATACTTGCAGACCGATTCGGCTTCAAGCGAACTGCACTTGTAAGCGCGGCGCTTGCAGCGCCGTTTCTTATGTTCGGCGACCACCTTATGGTGATATCGCTGTTTGGAGTGATGATGTTCAGCATGACCATGGCGATCACGCTCGGCATACTGGTCTCGGTGCTTCCCGAGACTCCGGGCCTGGCATTTGGCTGGACCACGATAGGGCTGTTTCTCGGTACTGCGCCGGTGTTCTTCTTCAAGTTCACCACCATAACAGCGAACTGCATCATGATAGCGGTGCTCACGATACTGTGCTTGATATTGCTGTGGTTTATAATAAGAGAGGATGGGGCAGATGGATAATTTTTACTGGCATATAGAACAGGAATTTTTATATGTGGTAGACAGGCCCCTTATCATACTCGGCATAGCGCTTGCAGCTATGATCGCTGTGACCATTGGGCTGGTCATACACTCAAGAGGTGGCTCGGATGACGCTTGAGCAACTGCCTCTTATAATGCTGAGGGCACTGGCGCTCACGATACTGATCGAGTGCGCAGCGGCTTGGCTGCTCGGTGCAAGGACTAAGCGGGATCAAACGACCGTAGTTCTGGTCAACCTGCTGACCAATCCGCTCGTAGTATCGCTAGGCGCGGCAACGAGCCTTTGGCTCGGGTTCAAAGCTGTGCGCCCGGTAACGCTGGTGATGGAAGTCTTGGTAGTAGTGATCGAGGGCGCTGTATATAAAAAGACATTGATAACTGAAAAAAACCCGTATGTGGTTTCTCTGGTCTGCAATCTTGCGTCATTTCTGATCGGAGAAGTACTGAACAGATACGTTTTTTAGATAACGTGGAGGAAGAAATATGAAGAGGATCATTTTAACATTTGCGATCATCGCGACGATGCTGATCTGCTCTATGCCGGTATATGCTGACATGGGAATACCGACCACGGCCGAATTTACTGTCGCTATAAGGCTGGACGGCTGCAATGCCTATGAAGATACTAGCGATCTAAACTCAAACATGCCTTCTAAATACCTGGATGGCGGCGTTGCGTTCTACGTATACAACGATTTTGACGGATTTTACTACGGGACCACCGAGACCGCCAAAGATCCACAGCACATGGAAAACTTTGTGTATGTACGTCCGGAAGATACTATCAATTCGGATACGGAAGTAGATTCCGATTCGGGTGAAGATACGGGTTACACCATCGAAGCTGATACCACAGATGAGCTCAACCTCAGGACTGGCCCGGGCATAGGCTTCAAGGTAAAGAAGGTGCTGAAGAAAGGAACGGGCGTAACGTATACCCACACTTTCCAGGGCGACGGCGAATGGGCCTACGTTTCTTCAGGAAGCGACTATGGCTGGGTAAGCGTTAAATACCTGAACATCAAGAACAAGACAGAAAGAGGCGCCGAGCCAAGCACAAACGTAGAGAACCAAGACACCGACGAAGAAGAGAACTTTGGCGAGAACGAGATGCTGGAGGATGACAAAGCAAAAGCATCAGACAATAAGTATCTCGTTGCGGGTGTCATCTGCATCTGCCTGGGAGCTGCGATCCTCATAGCGTCTATTGCGTACTACCTGCTCAAGAAGAGAGGCCGTAGATAAGGACAGAGCAGAAAAGAGTCGACCTACAAGAAATGTGCATTTCAGGAGCATGAGTGTGCATTTCAGGGGCGAAAACAAAATGGATAAACAATGATGCTATAATAGGGTTACAACAAAGAGTTACCAAAGCGGTAATACAGAATCGACAAGGAAGACACCATTGGGGGTTGAAAGGAGATAAAGATGTTTTGTGAGAAATGTGGAAACAAACTAGAACCGGGCGATGTGTTCTGCCCAGAGTGTGGAACCAGAGTATCGGCGCCTGCAGCGCCTACGCCGCAGTCCATGCCATCAGCGGCTCCGGGTGGATATACACCGGTAAATAACGGAGGCTGGCAGGTACCTGCAAAGAAGAAAGGGATCGGCGGAGCAGTGAATCTCTCCGGAGTCTCGGGCAAACTGTCCGGAGGCATGTCCAGCGGCATCACGAACTTTATCCCATCTATACTGGGCGTGCTCATGCTTATTTGGTCGTTCCTGCCGTTTATCGACATCAATCTTGGTAAGATCGGTGAGCTGGCGGGCATGTTCGGAGGTCCAGACCTCAGTCGCTTGAAATTCAACCTTTATCAGATAAGAAGCACAGTAGCAAATCTGATCGCATTGGATGGAGATGAAGAAGCCAAGATCATCAGTACGATACTCACGGTTATAGTCATATTCGTGGTTGCGGTATGCATCATGGCGATCGTCTCGGGCATACTGAACAACAAGGGCTTGCTGCTGGCTTCCGGCATAATGAGCGCGGTCTGCCTGATCCTCTGGATCGTATACATGATAGCCGTCGCTCACTACAAGGGCATGCTCATGGAGGAATTCTCGTATGAGTTCGGCCTCGATGTAGGCGGCATGATCCCTAGCATCCACGGAATAGGGCTTTATCTGCTGATGATCACATGTGCAGCACACTCATTCCTCGCTATCCGTAAAGCGACTCAGATGTAAACAGAGCCGCAGGAAGCAACTGATAAGATCCAAGATTTGATGATGATGGAGGACTAAAATGGGTTTTTTCGATAAATTAAGCGAGTCTCTCTCCGAAACAGGGCAGGGCATCAAGAAAATGGCGGACGACACTTCCGCAAAGAGCCAGATGAACAGCGAGCTCAAAAAGAAAGAAAAGGAACTCGAAGCGCTGGTGTACCAGGTGGGACTGGTAATGGTATCCAACGAGCCTGAGATCTGCAGCCAGAAGTGTGGCGATCTCTATGCTCAGATCGTAAATGCCCGCGAAGCGGCAAAAGATATCCGTAACAGACTGATGCTGCTCGACGCAGAGATCGTGTGTCCGGGCTGCGGAAAGACTATTAAAGGCGTCACTGAGTTCTGCGCCAACTGCGGAACCAAGCTGCCTGAGCCTAATATGGATATGAACGCTAGCTACGATCTTCCTACTAGAAAGGCCGTAGTAAACGAGCAGGCCGCTGGGACATGCAGCAATTGCGGAGCACCTCTCAAACCGGGAGCAGCATTCTGCACAAATTGCGGGACGCCGGTGAAATAACAGACACAAACTGACGGCGTCGATCATTCTTGATCAAACAAAGGAATTCAAGGGATTGGCGGACAGTGATTGCCCGCCTTTCCTTATATGAGCAATAACTGAAAAGGCAAGACGCACTGAAAAGGGTAAGCGCAATGAATGAGAACTATAACATCGAAGATACCGCCAAGCTGATGACAAAGGCTTCAGGTGGAGGCAAAAAGAAGACCATACTGATCGCGGCGGTTACGGCAGCTGTACTCATCGTAGCGCTTGTCGCGGGCTACTTCGTAATAAGTGATAAAAAGTACGAAGACCAGGTAGCCATCGCCGAAAAGTGTTTTATCGAAGGGGATTACGCGCAGGCTGAGGCTGAATATATCAAAGCTATGGATATGAACAAGCGCAAGCTTAAGGCGAAGGAAGGCCTCGCGTATACATATGCCGTTGAGGGCAAGTTCCAGGAATCTGCCGACCTCTACGATGAGATCTATCAGGAGACAAAGGAAGAAAAGCACAAAAGAGGTCACGACGATGCCGAGAACAATATGATCCCTGCAGACTACGATCTTCTTCCTATCAAGGACACCTGGAGGGCGCTACCTGAAGAGCAGGTCGGCTACTACACAGCACTGAAGCATTATCTATTCAGTCTTGAACAGGACTACTTCTGCTGGGATGAAAGCCACCAGGCTTATGACTGCAATGACCCGGGAGATTTCCCTGTCCTCTCTATGCTTATGAGTGGTGCCGGTAACTACGACATCTCCATTGAAGATTATGCTGCGTATGCCATGAGCGATTATGAAGACGAGTCCTTTATCGAGAACAGTATACTCGAGTGGCATGATGGTGCGGACCCGAGGGGGTGGAACGTCGAGGATGAGATGTACGACGGCTATGAGACTGCTGATGCCGATGAAGCTGATCAGCTTTTGAAGGACATCTTCAACGTAAAGGATGATGCAATAGAGCGCTCTCTGAAACAGTCTGAAGAATATCGGAATATATATCTGGAGGACGGAACTTATTACTGCGTAGGTGGCTGGAACGAAGGCACTTATGACGCGGCGATAGAAGTCCAGGCCGTATGGACAGACGGACATAAGTTCTGTGTGGAGTACCTCGGTGGATGGGTCAATGAAGACAATTATGACGAGTTCAGGGTCGACAAGGCCCAGGAATACTATAAGCGTTACGCTCTCATCGAGCCTAAGCTCATAGATGGAAAGCACTTCTGGGCGCTCTACTCGGTCGGGCCGGATATGCCTGAGGAAGTAGTTCAGGGACTGGAGAATGCTGCGAAGACTGATAATGATGGCAACGAAAATGGTGATAGCAGCGCAGCGGCTTATCAGCCAGTGATCGACGAATATAAACAGATGCTGGCAGATGTCGAAGCGGGAGCGGAGTACGATGCCCTTGATGATGATGCTAATGACTTCACATATGTATGGAGTGAGATGATACCTCATGAACTGAATAGCTACAGGCAGCCGCTTTATGCCATACAGGATATAAACGGCGACGGTGTGGACGAAATGATAGTCGGCGCTGAGGCCGACGGCAACAGCTATGTCGGCAGCATACTTACGCTGGACGAAGACGGAGCGCCTACAGTACTGATCAGTTGCGAAAGTTTCATGTACAGAGGTGAGCTTCATGTATACGAGGACGGCCTCGTGATGACTGGCGGAAGCAGCGGCTATAATACTGCGCGTTTCATTTTCTATGCTCTTGAAGGTACAGAACTTAAGACGGTGGATAGCTACGTCATGGAAGAAGGCGTAGGCGATCATAATGGAGAGCCGATGAGCGAAGATGAATGGTACAAAGCGACCGATAAAGCCCGTAGCAAAAAAGCGATGAAGTTCAAGTGGAATAATTTCTGATTAGATTTAACGAATGGCTAATGATAAGACAGTCAACAATTTAATTAATAGGACTGAAAGCATTTTCCGGCATCGCTACGCTGTGCTCGATAGGCTCGGCAAAGGCGGCATGGGGATGGTATTCCTGGTCCAGGGCAGAGACCTTGGGCAGAAGAAATACGCTCTCAAGATCGTCGATAAAGCCAGCCCGGAGAACAAAGGCGTGGATGTCTACTCCGAGATCAGGATGCTGAGAGACCTTCACCACCCGAATATAGTCGGCGTGATAGAGGCGCTTGAAGACGAGCGATACGTATACATCATCCAGGACTACGTAGAGGGCAGGACTCTCGCGGAGCTTCGCGACGATCCGGCTGCTTCGGCTGTCATCGATGAAGAGACAGTGAGGCTCTGGATGCTGGACATCGCTGATGCTCTCGCGTACATACACAGCCAGGGCATCATCCACAGAGACCTAAAGCCGGGAAATATCATGATCAACAGCGAAGGCTCTGCGATACTGATCGATTTCGGCATCGCCCGCAGAGTTTCGACCATAAGAAAAATGAGGTCGGGCTTTACTGTCGGAAGCGCGCCATATTCTCCGCTCGAAAGGCTGCAGGGCCAGACCGACAACGAGCAGACGGATATCTACGCTTACGGAACTACGTTCTACTCGCTTCTCAGGAGAAACGTCCCGTCGCTCAGCGGCAGAGAGATCAATACTCTTCGCACCAACAACCAAAGCATCGAGCCCTACTATATGAACGCCTACCGCACTATGATCGGCGACCTTGCATATATCCAGGACGACGGCCTAAGAGAGATCATACGAGAATGCGTTGAGATAGATCCGAGACTCAGGATCAGAGATTTCAACAGCATCAGGTATCGCCTAAGGAGCATCGATGAGGTAAAGGTAGAGCATGACTTCAGGAAGAAAGAAGTCAGCAAAGGCAGGTCTGTATGGATAGTGCTGCTGATCATCGGCATATTGCTTTCGGGTTTTGGCATAGTACAGGCTATAAGGGATCACGGCCACAGATATGACAAACTCATAGCGGCTGCTGACGAAGCCTGCGATACGGGAGACTATGCTTTAGGTGAGAAGGCAGCGGATGAGGCCATAGCTTTCGATCCTAATGGAGAAGCCGGATACATCAGAAAGTATAAGGCCATCACAGGATCGGCATACGAGCAGTCTGATGTAGATGAATACGCTCGTCTCATTAGAGAGATCAAGAGTGACGCGGAGGAGCTTCCATCGCTTAAGGAAGATATGTACGCTGCCACATACCTTGCGAACGCGTATTACGAGACAGAAGACTACGATGCAGCGATATCCACTCTGGAAAACTTCGGCGAAAGACTCGAAGACGAGCAGCTCATGCTGCTTGGGCAGGCATACTACCAACGCAAAGAGAACGACAGCGCCATGGAATGTCTGGAAAGGATGTCCAAGGACACATCCGGGAGCCTTTATCTCGAGGGCCTGATCAATGAGGGGTCTGCGCCTGACAAAGCGATCGCGTGCTACAGGGCTGTGATGAAAAAAGAGGAGTCGGATTCGGGACTTGGAGATCTAAAGAGAAGGGCTCTTTCACAGATAGTGCAGATCCACATGAACAGAGGCGACTTCGGTATGGCGATCAAGGAGATCAACGACGCGATGGCGTCGAACACGGCTTACGCTGAAAGTACCAAGATCAATCTGATGCTACTGGACTGCTACTATCGCTCAGAGAATTACAGCGGCGCAGTGCAGCAGGCTGACAAACTGCTGGTCAAGGCTAACAACAGGGGTGCATTCGGCATCAAGGTGAGTTCACAGGAGAATTTGAAGCAGTACTCCGACGCTCTGTATACTATAGGAGAGTGGGAAGAGGCTTATCCTGACGATCCTACACCTCATGTACAGCGAGCAATGATCTACAACAGGATCGCGAGTGCCGCGAAGAGTGACAGCCAGAGGGTTGCGACTTATACGGATTTCATAGATGCATACGAAGAGGAACTCGCGTGGCTCAAAAAGCATAATGCTGTGACAGACGAATTCCTCACTCTGGAGCAATCCTACTATGACGCTAAGAACATACTTGAACAGATAAGATCGGGGAGATAGCTTATGACAAAGGTACTAAACTTCTTTACACATATTGGCAGCTATTTCGGCCCGGGAGCGATAATGCTCATCATAGGGATCGTGCTCATAATAATTGCGATCATCAAACTCAGCAACATGCGAAAGGCTGAGAGGAGCCGCACTGTAGCTGAATTCAACCAGCAATTCGTGATGGATACCGGTTCGAGGATATCGGATATAGAAGCAGCCGATAGGCGCAGGGCGATCGCGGGAAATCTCGGGATCGGCGACAGGAACAGATAGAAGGGAAGGGAGCAAAAGATATGAAGACATGTCTGGCTTGCGGAGCTGAAAACAAAGACAAGAATAAATATTGCAACAAGTGCGGGACAAAGTTCCCTATCGAAACTGTTATCCCTGAGGTCAGTCCGTTTGCGGCTGCGGAGCCTGTGCAGGCTAAGCCTGAGACGATAATCAACGGGTATGCATTCGACGACGAGCCGGATTCGATCGTCCGCGAGGAAGCTGTCAATACTCAGGATTTCGAAAGCAGCGCATCGAGCATGTCGGACTTCGAGAACGAGGAAACGATGATCCTCGATGATCAGCAGGGACCGGGTCCGCAGACATTCGAGCAGCCGGCGCCTGAGGTACAGGCCTTTGATATGCAGGCGTTTGAGAACGAGGAGACCGCGATCATCGATACCGCGAGCAGCGCATCGAGCATGTCGGACTTCGAGAACGAGGAAACAATGATCATCGACGATCAACAGGGACCGGGCCCGCAGACAACAGAGATCCTCAAAACGACGTAGAGCCGGATACAGCATACATCGATCATCTCAGGAGGCTTAAAGGCTTGCTGGATGACGGCATAATAAACGAAAGAGAATACGAGCAGAAAAAGGAGCAGATACTCGGCCTGCACGCCGAGCAGACTGGGCAGAAGTAATAATCATGCATATTGACGCTTTTGGCGCGACACATAATGGGATTATAAGATCGCACAACGAGGACAACATCTACGTGGAGGGGTCGTTCAGAAATGATCTCAAAGCTGACAATGTCGCCATAACCGGCGGTAAAGACGGCAGACCTCGCACATACGCGGTGCTTGATGGACTCGGAGGAGAGGAATCCGGAGAAAAGGCTTCATTCATAGGGGCGCTGGGGCTAAAGCGCTACGATGATGATGGCCGCATATCAGATGTAGAAGGATATGTTGATTTGATCAACAGATCAGTAATAAAGGAAGCTGCGAAAAACGACATCAGGGCAATGGGCACGACTTTCGTGATGATCCACATTGACGAGTACAGAGCTACGATCGCTAACGTCGGAGACAGCAGAGCCTACATCCTCAGAGACGAAAGTTTGAAGCAGATATCAAGAGACCACAGCGTGGTGCAATCGTTGATCGACAACGGTTTTTTGAAGGAGTCCGAGAGGCGCAGCAGCCCGTACATCGGAGAGCTCACGCAGTATCTCGGGATGACTTCCGAAGATGATATAGAGCCGGAAGCGGATGTAGTGACGATGAGCGTATTGCCGGGAGATGTGTTCCTGCTTTGCAGCGACGGACTCACTGGTGAACTTACGGACAAAGAGATATCAGACATTATGCTTGAATATGAGGAGAAAGAAGCGAAATTCATTGCGTTGATGCTCATAAAAGAGGCGCTTAAAAAAGCGGGCAGCGACAATGTGTCAGCTGTTGTTTGTAAGATAGTAGAGTGAGCATAGTGCCGGAGTAAAGGTGGAAGAGATTGGATGAGTATAGAAAGTATGAACCGATCTTCGGATCGTGGAAACTCGAAAGATTAATAGGCAAGGGCAGCTTTGGCAAGGTCTTTGAGATAAGCAGAGAAGAGTATGGCACTACATACAGGGCCGCGCTCAAGATCATCAGCGTGCCTCAGGACGATGATGATATCAAATCCAGGATGGCCGGAGGAACGGATATAGAGAATATCTCCGAATACTACGAGAGCATCCTGAAAGAGATCGTCAACGAGAACGAGATCATGTCCAAGCTCAAGGGCAACAGCAACATCGTCAGCTATGAGGATCACCAGATCATCCCACATGAGGACGGTATAGGTTACGATGTTCTGATCAGGATGGAGCTTCTCACACCGCTTCTCGATCGTATGATGCAGAGCAGGCTCGATGAAAAAGAGGTCGTCAAACTCGGTATCGACATCTGTAAAGCGCTCGAGCTCTGCCACAAGAAGAACATTATACACAGGGATATAAAGCCACAGAATATCTTCGTCTCTGAGAACGGAGACTTCAAACTCGGAGACTTCGGTATCGCTAGGACGATGGAGAAGACGACCGGTGGCATGTCCAAGAAGGGCACATATAAATACATGGCGCCAGAAGTGTTCCGCGGCGAGAACTACGATTCTACAGTAGACATCTACTCGCTCGGTATAGT
>CADAUB010000039.1 GCA_902790965.1 uncultured Eubacteriales bacterium
CAGGAGAAGATAGACGACATGGAGACGGGAAACTCTTATGCGCTCTCCCGCACACAGAACGCCGGCTACTCGTCCTTCGACAGCAACTCCAGCATCGTGAGCAACATAGCCAAGATATTCCCTGTGTTCTTCTTCCTCATTGCGGCGCTCGTATGCATGACTACCATGACCCGTATGGTAGATGAGCAGCGTACGCAGATAGGAATACTCAAGGCGCTCGGCTACAGCAACGCGGCCATAGTAGGAAAGTATATGTTCTACTCGGGAAGCGCAGCCCTTCTCGGCGCAGTTGTCGGTTACTTCATCGGAATCAAGGTCTTCCCAATGGCCATATGGAACGCCTATACGATGATGTACGACTTCACGGATAAGGTGGAATATGTCGTCGATCCTAAGCTTGGGCTCATCTCCCTGGCAGCAGCGCTTATCTGCTCCATGGGAGCCACATGGGTATCCATCGCTGCCGACTTCAAGGTAGCGCCTTCGGATCTCATCAGGCCGAAGACACCGCCTGCAGGAAAGCGCATACTGCTCGAGCGCATCATGATCGGAGTCAGCGGCTGCACGGCGCTTCTCATAGCCGGCATGGGCATCCGCACGACTATCTCAAGGGTCGCGGATCATCAATACAACGAGATATCGCTTTACGATTTCACCGTCATGTTCAGCAAGGACATGAACGAAAACAGGCGCGGCGACTTTATGAAGGACATGGAGGAAGCCGGGCTCAAAGATGAGAACGTTAAGTTCATGCATCAGGGCGAGATGACACTCACGACCGGTCAAAAGAGCAGCATGGACATCACCTGCGTATCGGTCAGCGAAGACAACTTCAGCAGGTTCGTCAATCTCCACGACAAGAATGGCGAGCTGGCTTTCCCTGGGCAGGGCGAAGCGATCATAGTGAGCAAGCTGCAGCACGACTACGATATCAATGTCGGGGATATCATAACGCTCAGAAAAGACTACCGCGAGATGAAGCTCAAGGTGGCCGGAGTCGCCGATAATTACGTCTATGACACGATTTACATGAGTAATGAGACCTACGAGCAGGGCATGGGCAAAAAAGGCGATATAAAGGCGGCATACGTCAAACTAGGCGACGGCGCGACCGAAGATGAGATACGTAGCGCTGCGACTATTGCAGCGAATTACGAGAACACCGCTGCTGTTCAGGTGAATGCCGATGTCAAGGATAATGTAAGCAAGATGATGAAGAGCCTCGATGCCGTGGTATACGTCGTTATACTGTCGGCCGCTCTACTGGCGTTCATCGTGCTCTACAATCTGACGAACATAAATATAACGGAGCGCATCAGGGAGATCGCTACGATCAAGGTGCTCGGCTTCCGTGGGCTCGAGGTATCTCAGTACGTGTTCAGGGAGAACCTTTTCCTTACGGCCATCGCGGCTGTCGTCGGCATACCGATGGGGAAGTGGCTTTTGAAATTCGTTATAGATAATATAGTGGTCAAGATGATCTACTTCGAGCCGAGGCTCACCAATACGGACATAATCCTGTCCGTGGTGCTTACCTTCGTATTTGCGTTCTTCGTCAATCTCGTGATGATAAAGCGCCTGGCCAACATCTCGATGACCGAGTCGCTTAAGTCAGTAGAGTAGAGCGCAGATCAGCGCATCTTAGTCCATATTGATAAGATATGGAAGGGTGGCTTCGAAGTCCACTCCATACCATGGCTTTTTAGGATTCTCCATGGTGACTGCGATCGTATGAGCCGTATAGTCAGCAGCGATCCTGGCCGCGTCTTTCCAGTCTTTGCCCTTCATGATCTCACCGATAAGGGTGCTTGAGAAGAGATCGCCTGTACCATGGAATATAGCGTCTACTTTGTCGTTCTGGTACGTAAAGACTTCACCACTCTCTCTGTCATAGCCCATGACACCAGTCTTTCCTTCGCTCAGGGAAACTCCTGTGAGGAAAGTCTTCTTGGCTCCGAGCTTGACCAGTCTATTGATCAACTCGTTTATGTAGGCCTCGTCGTGATCTTCTTTGTACTCCATGCCTGTCATGATAGCGGCCTCTGTGATGTTAGGCACGATGATATCGGCCTTCGAGCAGAGCTCGGTGTTCTTCTTTGCATAGTCCATATCGAAAGCAGGGTAGAGCTTGCCGTTGTCGGCCATTACAGGGTCGACGAAAATGAGGGCGTCCTTGCCGAAGGTGTCGAAGATCTTCTCCATCATTTCGATCTGCTCGATAGTGCCGAGGTAACCGGTGTAGATGCCGTCGAACTTGATATCTTCGTCGGCCCACTTTTCGCAAATAGGCTCTATCTGATCGGACAGATCTTTGCATGTGAAACTCTTGAACAGGGTGTGGTTGGAAAGTACCGCTGTCGGGAGTATGACGCACTCTGTGCCGAGCGCCGAAATGACCGGAAGTGCGATAGTGATCGAGCACTTACCGAGGCAGGAAATATCCTGAATTGTGAGAATTCTTTTCATGATAATCACCTCTTAAACATCAATGGACTGATGCGTCTCATCTAATTACCATTTCCAAATGTAACACTTTCTTAATAGCAAGTAAATGAATTTGTATTAAGAAATCAGGCACACGGCTACTACATATAGTATCATTCAAGCGAAAATAAAATCGATAATTACCGTTATTGGGGAGGAACGTTATGAAGAATCTTAAACTCAAAAGATCACTGGTACTGCTGCTGTGCCTTTGTATGGTAGGCACGATGTTTCTGACATCCTGCGGTTCCAAGGATCCGGAAGAAGTATCCGAACTGCCTCATAACTCGCTCACAGGCGCTACAGAGGAAGAGGGCTATGATACAGCTGCTGCAAATCAGCGCGTAGCTGCTTTCGTCGTAGAGAACGCTCCTGACGCGAGACCACAGTGGGGCATGGACGACGCCAACTACTCGCCAGACATTCTGCTTCAGGGTGAGGTCGAGGGAGGCATCACAAGAACACTTTGGCTCTACGCTGACTACAACAAACTGCCTGAGCAGATCGGACCAATGAGAAGCGCAAGGCCACCTTATATCAAGTTCTCAGAACTCTTTGACTCCGTATTCATCCACTGGGGCATGAGCCATACAGAGGGCGGCTACATCGGAGCTAACACAGTGTTCAAGAAGGACAAGGTAGACCACATCAACCAGATGAAGTACGCAGGCGAAGCTGAACTCTTCGGAAGAGACAGCTCGAGAAACGTAAGCTCAGAGCACACCGGCGTCCTCTATGGCGACCAGGTAGCTGCTGCTATCAAGGGCGAAGGTTTCAGAGAAGCACCTGAAGACTACACAAAGCTCTACTTCCAGGAGCCAGCTCCTCTGAGCGAGACAAGCGCTAAGAACGTAGGCGTTTCGTATTCATCCAAGTCCTTCGAGGACACATACTGGACATACAATGAAGAGGATGGTCTCTATCACACATCCGACTTCGAGAACGACTTCACAAGAGACAACCTGCTGGTGCTCTACGATGATACCGAGTACATCACGAACGCCAATTACTCCGGCCCAGGAGCAAGCTCCGTCACATACTGCGACTACAAGTTCTCGGGCGGCAAGGCCCAGCTCTTCAGCAAGGGAACAGTCAAGGATATCGAGTGGAAGGTCGAAGACGGCAAGCTGATCCTTATCGACCCTGACACAGACGTCGAGACAGCTATCGCAGCCAACGAAGAGGCATTCAATGCGGCAAAGGAAGCCAAGGAAGAAACATATGAAAAGCCTTACGTTGTAGTCGGCGCTGAGGAAGGCGAGGAAGCAGCAAGCGATGCTTATGTCGCTCAGCCACTCAACAAGGGTAAGACATGGATCGGTTGGATCTCCAGCAACAACGGCGGAAAGGTATCCGTATCCTAATCTGAAAGCCACGGGCATGCGCAGGCAAGAACAAAGCCTATCGCAGGCAATATTAAGTCGCGTAAAATCGAACACTAACACGAGCGAAGGGCAGAAATGCTCTTCGCTTTTTAAGTGGTGCCATCTGACCAACATATAAGAAAATGGACCATTATTGTGGTGCAATTTTTCAAATAGCTTCATTTCTGCACCATCAAACAAGACAAGAACAAGATATCTTTTGTTTGAGTTTTATATATAACCACTTTTATGAATTATTATTCTGTGAAAACCAAGGTACTACGATTTGTTGAGAGTTGAAAGGAGCTGTATTGTCTCTGTTCCACCGACTTTCTTAAGTATGGTTTCGAAATTTACCTGGGATGACCATAAAAAGAAAGCAGCGCGAACTTCCGATGGTGCAGGAATAGGATGTTTTCATTTTCTGGACCACTATGATGGTGCAGAATCTATTGTTCTTTCGATCTTGCACCACATGAATAAATGCATAAACATGTTCCATAGGTTTATGGTTATGGAAGCAGAATTTGTTTGCGTGAATAATAGCGTATTTGAGCGATATAGAATATAATAAACGTAGAATGTCATCAAATTGTAACGATGAGTCGCAGTGACAAATCGTAACTACCAGTTTCCTGACAGGAGGTATATGTATGTTCGGCAAACATTTTGAACTCGACGAAAAATCAATGTCGATCGTTGAGGATATCGGGAAATACATGCCTGGGGGCTTCTTCATCTATAAGGCTGAGGGCAAGGAAGAATTGCTCTATGCCAACCACGCGGTCTTCGATATATATGGCTGCGATGGCCTTGAAGATTTTAAAGAACTGACGGGATATACATTCAAGGGGATGGTGCATCCCGATGATTATGTTGCCATATCGCAGTCAATCAATGAGCAGATAGAGGACAGCGATGAGAATATCGACCATGTCGTGTACCGCATAACCCGCAAGGACGGAGAAGTGCGCTGGGTAGACGACTATGGCCACTACGCCGAGAGCGAGGGCATGGGCGGTTTGTACTATGTCTTCATTTCGGATATCACGGAAAAGCATATGGAAGAAGAGCAGGCTCAGGTGACTATGGAGGCGACCAAACGGGAGAACCTCCGCCTGATGGACCAGATGGAGTCCGTTGCGGGCCTTGCCGACCTGATGGGCTCTGTTGCTTCGCTCCTTTCGAATATGCCGGCGATGAGCTTTTCGAAGGAAGTATCGACTGGGCGTTATCTTGCTTGCAATCAAGTCTTCGCCGAATTTGCCGGTAAGAATTCACCTGACGAGGTAGTAGGACATACCGACCACGAGCTTTTCGACAAAAATACTGCGGATCATTTCGTAGAGGATGATGCCAAAGCGGTGGCGATGGATGAGCCGTATATCTTCTTTGAAGACGTTCCCGATGCTTCGGGCAAACTCCTCCGCAATCTTCAGACTACAAAACTCAAGTTCACGGACAGTACGGGGCGCCTTTGCACCCTCGGATTGTGTGTCGATGTTACTGAGATATCACGCATAAAAGAATCCGAGGCGAGGCAGCAGGAGATGGAAGAACGCATCGCTCTGCAAGACCGTCTGCTTGAGGAACAGAAACAGAGAAAGAGACAGGACAGCATGGTGATCGCGCTGTCGTCGGATTACCGCAGTGTATACTATATCAACGTGGACGAAGATGAAGCCGTATGCTACCTCTCGTCCGGCACCTACGATAACGATCCGGTCGAGGGTGAGAGGTTCCCATTCCTGGAGACTTTCACAAAGTTCGGCAACGATCATGTACATGAGAGTTATCGCGAGGGCTTTATGGAATTCATACAGCCCGACAATATACGTAAAGAACTGCTCAAGTATCCTATTATCACCTACAGATTCCTGGAGGTCGGTAACGGCACGGAAAAATACACCATGTTCAGGATGGCGGGCGTGCGTCACATGGAAGACCGTGAAGACGGGCAAGTCCATGCGGCCGGCATAGGCTTCACGGACATCGACGAAGAGATGCGCGAATCCATGATGCAGCAAAAGACACTCGCTGAGGCGCTCGAAGTCGCTGAGCAGGCCAATGAGGCCAAGACTGCGTTCCTCTCCAACATGAGCCATGAGATCCGTACGCCGATGAACGCTATAATCGGGCTCGACAGGCTCGCCCTCAATAACGATAGACTTGAAGAAGAGACCAGAGAGTATCTCGAAAAGATAGGCGAGAGTGCAAGGCATCTTCTGGGCCTCATCAACGACATACTCGACATGAGCCGCATTGAGTCGGGCAGGCTCCTGCTTAGGAAAGAGGAATTCTCGTTCAGCAGCATGCTCGAGCAGATCAACACCATGGTGATGTCGCAGTGCAACGAGAAGGGCTTGAAGTATGAGTGCAAGCTCTCAGGCGGCGTTGGCGACTACTACATAGGCGACGACATGAAGCTCAAGCAGGTACTGATCAACATGCTCTCGAATGCGATAAAGTTTACCGATGCTCCTGGCAGCATCGAGTTCGACGTGGAGCGCATAGGCACGTTCGGAGATCACTCCACTATGAAGTTCGTCATAAGGGATACGGGAATAGGTATCGACGAGGAGTTCATACCTAAGATCTTCGACTCCTTTACGCAGGAAAACAGCAGCCGCAGCAGCAAATACGGAAGCACTGGTCTCGGCATGGCGATCGCGAAGAATATCGTAGAACTCATGAACGGCACTATTTCGGTCAAATCCCAGAAGGGAGTTGGCACCGAGTTCACCGTGGTGATCAGCCTTAAGAACTGCGACCATCCGCTTTCCGCAAATACATACATAAAGCCACAGGACATGAGGGTGCTCGTGGTAGACGATGAGGAGATCGCGGCTGAGCACGCGAGAATAGTGCTCGATGAGGCCGGAATCTCCGCGGATACATGCTTTAGCGGCGAAGATGCTCTTAGGATGATCGAGCTTCAGCACACCAAGCACACGCCATATAACCTGGTGCTGCTCGACTGGAAAATGCCTGGCATGGACGGTATAGAGACGGCGACCGAGATACGTAAGCGTTACGACAGCGAGACTACAGTCATCATCCTCACATCGTTCAACTGGGATGAGATCATGGACGAAGCGCTGCATGCGGGCGTCGACAGCTTCCTCGCCAAGCCGCTCTTTGCTTCGAACGTTATCGATGAGTTTGAGCGCATTGCCCGCAAGAACGGCATGGATCACATGGCGGGAAAGAGGCGCGCCGAGCTAAGTGGCAGACACATCCTGATGGCTGAGGATATAAAGGTAAATGCTGAGATAATGAAGAAGATACTCGAGGTGAAGGGTATCGAGGTGGATCATGCAGAAAACGGAAAGCTCGCGCTAGACAAGTTTGCGAGCAGCGACGAGGGGCATTACGACGCTATCCTGATGGATGTCCGCATGCCTGAGATGGACGGTCTCGAAGCGTCTGCAGCGATACGCGCTCTCAAGAGGGCTGATGCCGGTACGGTTCCAATCGTTGCGCTGACCGCGAACGCCTTCGACGAGGACGTACAGAGATCGCTTCAGGTGGGCATGAACGCACACCTGTCAAAGCCGGTCGACCCGGATCACCTTTACAGCACACTCGAGGAACTCATCTGGGAATCGGAGAGTCGAGCCAAATAACGATCAAAACCATCCGCTGACAGCGGTCAAACGAAACGGTCTGACGACATCAGGCCGTTTTTTTGATGCGAAGTGTTGAGCGTCTTTTCCAACGGTCTGACTATGCTTGGGCCGCTTTTGCTTGCTCGGAAATGGCCAAATATAGCAGGCATTCCACGAAATGGGATGCCGTTCCATCTGGTGGGATGGGCTGGTTGTTTCAAATTTTGATTGTTTTAGAGTAGAGGTAGGGTAGTATGCTTTCTGACGGCTTCATTTGCCCGATGAACAAACAGCTAAACCGAGAAACTTCTTTTAGAAACTAGATGTTCACAGATCAGTTATTTTTTAGGAGGTTAATCATGTTTAAGACAAAAGTTGGTTACAGTCAGAATCCGGATGCATGTGCAAGCGGCGCTGAGTCGGCGGCTATGGCTCAGTTGGCAGACGCCAAAGTAGGCCTGCTGTTCACATCGTGTGTTCTGGATCAGGAAGCAGTAGTAAAAGGAATCAGAAGCGTTGCAGGGACACATGTACTCGGTTGTACATCTTCGGCAGCCATCTGCGTAAAGGATGGATATCTGAACAGCGAAGATGGATATTCGGGAATCATGAGCTTTGGCGGTGACGTCGAGGTAGGCGTTGCCGGAGCAGCAAAGGGCGAAGGCGAGTGTGCCAGAGAGATAGGAAGAAAGCTGGCGTGTGAAGCGCTTAGCCAGCTCGGTGGCGCTGAGCCTGATTATTTCTTCATGACAGCAAGCCCTGCAGAAGAAGAAAAATATATCGCGGGTATCCAGGATGTCATCGGTGATGTACCGGTATTCGGAGGCTCTGCGGCAGATAATACTGTTGAAGGTAAGTGGAGCATCATCTGCGATGACAAGATCTTCGCAGACGGCTGTGCTATCGCGCTCTTCGCGTCCAAGGCACCAATGGCCAACATCTACACCGGTCAGTTCCACGAGAGCGACAACTTTGGTGTCATGACAAAGGTAGTCGATAACAGATGCCTCGTTGAGATCGACGGCGTTCCGGCTCTTTCGAAATATTGCGAGTGGACCGGCAAGACAGAAGAAGCTTGCGCAGGCGGCAACCTCCTTGTAGAGACTATCTTCAAGCCTCTTGGAGTCAAGGACATCACAGGCAGAGTGACAGCTATCCGCCACCCAATGGCAGCAAATGAAGATAAGTCGATGAACATCGGAGCTCAGCTGATCGAGAAGACAGCAGTTATCCAGATGGAGATGACTCCTGATGAGATGGTAGCAGCCAATCCTAAGACTGTTCAGGAAGTAGACGCTAAGCTCGAAGGCGGCGCTGATTCGTACTTCCTCGTTCACTGCGGAGGTAGAAGGCTCGGCCTTCAGCTCGAGGGCAAGGAAGAGGAGATCTATCCTGCAGTTAAAGCCGTGACCGGAGACAAGGAATTCCTGATGGTATTCACATTCGGTGAATATGGTACAGCTGAGCACTCCGCTAACACAGTCGGCGGACTCTCGCTCTCGTTCACAGGTTTCAAAGGCTAACAGCTGAGAACTTAGGTTATTGGAGCGAAAAGAAAAGGAGACAGAAAAGACATGAAAATGTTCATAAATGGAGTACCGTGTGACGCGTCAGACGGTGCAACTATAGAAGTGACGAATCCGGCAACCGGAGCTGTCATAGATACGATCCCTGCAGCTACTAAGGAAGATGTCGATAGAGCGGTAGCTTGCGCTAAGGCCGCACAGCCTGCATGGGCTGCGGTACCGGTTTCTGAAAAAGTAGAGATCCTCTACAAGTTCCTCGACATAGTCGATGACAACAAGGAGAAACTCGCGCAGACACTTTCTCAGGAGACAGGCAAGCCTATAACAGAGGCGAGAGCCGAGATCGGTAATATCAGGATCGGATTCAGCGGATTCTGCGAAAAGGCAAAGCACCTGTATGGAAACACTTTCCCTGCAGGTCTTGAGCCTGGACAGGACAAGCACGTCCTCGTTACAAAGAAGGAGCCTATCGGAGTCATCGCGTGCGTGATCCCATTCAACTTCCCATGCGATCTGTTCGATCAGAAGGTAGCTCCTACGCTTCTCGCAGGAAATGCGGCGATCGTAAAGCCATCGACAGACAACCCGCTGACGCTTTGCATGCTGACCGAGATGCTCGGAGAGGCTGGCGTGCTTCCTGGAGCTGTTGAGATAGTTACAGGAAGAGGCGGCAAAACAGGTACATGGCTGTGCGAGAACCATGATGTCCACGGCATCACACTTACAGGTTCGACAGAAGTCGGTATCGAGACTTACCAGAGAGGAGCTGCACACCTCGCGCACATCGCTCTTGAGCTCGGCGGCAATGACGCATTCATCGTACTCGAAGACGGCGATGTCGATCTGGCAGTCGAAGAGATGATCTGGGGCCGTATGTATAATACCGGACAGGTATGCTGCGCTTCGAAGCGCTTCCTGGTGCATAAGAGCAGAGCTGCGGAATTCACCGAAAAGGCAGTTGCCAGGATCAGCCAGTTGAAGCAGGGACAGCCAGCCGACGAATCCACACAGATTGGTTGCCTGATCAGCGAAAAAGCGGCGATCAAGGTCAAAGAGCAGATCGATCTCACAGTAGAGCAGGGCGGAAAGATAGTGCTCGGCGGAGAGAGAAACGGCGCGTTCATCACTCCGACTGTTATAGCTGGAGTTCCTAAGACAGCGGATGTCGCCATAGATATGGAGATATTCGGACCTGTAGTTCCGATCATCGAGTTCGAGACTGTTAAGGAAGCGATCGAGATCGCAAACGGCTCGAAGTTCGGCCTCTGCGGCTGCGTATTCACAGAAAATATGAAGACAGCCGTCAAGGTCTGCAACGCCCTTGAGTGCGGTGGCACAGTCATCAATGGCGCCAGCTTCTTCAGAAGCTTCGAGATGCCATTTGGCGGATACAAGTATTCAGGCGTAGGAACTGAAGGTGTTATGTCTACTTTCGATGAGGTGACTAGAACCAAAACTATCGTGCTGAAGAATATCATCTAGGATGCTTGGTGATTACCTTTAATTGCAAGGTGTTCTATAAGAAAGCGAAAACTGTCTCTGTGGGAATACCCGCGGAGACAGTTTTTATACAAATTATTAAATAGTTACAGGCCCAGCCGTCTTCGACTGACTACCCGATATAGCCGATTTGGCGGGAGAGCTGGGCTGCCCACAGCTTTACCTTTTCTTTGGTCTCATCGAGTTTGTCGTCTGTGAGAATGTTTGTCGAGCCGCTGGCACTTATCGCTGCTACAGGGAGCCCGCGGTAATCAAAGACGGTCGCGCCTATGCAGCGATGGCCGTCTTCATATTCCTCATCGTCCATCGCCCAGCCCTGGATACGAACTTGCCTTAGGTGATTCACAAACTTACGCCTGTCGGTTATGGTCTTCTTCGTATATTTCTTGAAGTCGCAGGTATCCAGCACATCTTCGAGCTCCTCGCGTGACATGCCCGCCATGAGGCACTTTCCGATCGAGGAACAAAAGCCCGGCGATCTGTGCCCGATCTGAGTATACATTTGCGAATTTGGGTGCTCGTCAAGCTTCTCAAGATACACCACGTCTGGCCCATCGAGGATCCCAAGATGAGCGGTAAGATCGAGCTCTCTGGTGATCTTGCTGAGGAAAGGCTTGGCCTCCGTCAGCAGCTCGAGATTGTTGATACGAGTGCTCGCCATCTCGATTATCTTGAAGCCTATGGTGTACGAACCGCTTTCGGTCTTTGCAACAAAAGACCGGTCAAGCATAGCACTGAGTATTCTGTGGGCAGTGCTCTTACTTAGTCCGGTAGATTCTGAGATTTCAGAAAGCGACATCGGGCTGTTGACTTCGGAGAGTTTTTCAAGAATGTCGAAAGCTCTCCCGAGAACTCTGATCCTGTCTTCCATACCTGACCTCCAATGGGGGGATCCGGCGCCACAACTTCAATTAGAGGCGGGGAATCTTCAGCGTGTTTTTCGTAAGCATTATCGCAAACCTTGGTGTAAGTATTAGCGCAAAACTTACCTTACATCATACTGCATTTTGTCATTCATTAATTGCTGTTATTTTACCATATAGCGCTACTTCTCATCACTTCATTTTTGAATGTAAAGATGATAATCTTGAATCAGTAGGAGGACATGTTTATGGGTATTATTGCCGGATTCATGGTGCCTCATCCGCCGATGATCGTCCCGGATATAGGAAGGGGCGGCGAAGCGCAGATCGAGGAGACAACAAAGGCTTACGAGAGGGTGGCTGACGAGATCGCTCAGCTTGAGCCTGATACTATCGTGATCACAAGCCCGCACTCCATTATGTATGCGGATTACTTCCATATATCGCCGGGAAGCGGCGCAAGCGGAAGCTTTGCCGGGTTCAGGGCGCCTGGCGTTAGATTTGACGAGCGCTACGATGAGGAGCTCGTATCCAGGATATGCGCTTTGGCTGATGAAGAGGACTTCCCGGCCGGAACGATGGGCGAGAGAGATTCCGCTCTCGATCACGGAACGATGGTGCCCCTGTGGTTTATACGAAATAAGTACAAGGAAGGCAAGATCGTCAGGACCGGTCTTTCGGGACTGCCGCTGATCGACCATTACAGACTTGGAATGATCATACGAAGCGCTGTTGAAGCTTTGGACAGACGTGTCGTATTTGTTGCCAGCGGCGATCTGTCGCACAAATTGCAGGAATACGGTCCGTACGGATACGTTCCCGAAGGTCCGGAATACGATGAGCGCATCATGGATGTAATGGGTAGAGGCGCCTTTGGCGAACTGCTGGATTTTGACAGCTCGTTCTGCGATAAAGCCGCGGAATGCGGACACAGGTCTTTTGTCATTATGGCAGGAGCTTTAGATGGACTGTCGGTCAGAGCGGAAAGGCTTTCGCATCAGGATGTGACAGGCGTAGGTTATGGAATCTGCACATTCTATCCTGATGGGGCCGATGAGAGCCGGCACTTCCTTGATGAAAAACTTGCTTCGATCAGCAAAGAACTCGAAGCTAAACGTGAGGGTTCAGACGATTATGTGAAGCTTGCCAGACGCGCGGTCGAGGCATATGTGGCCAGACGTGAGACCATAAAGCCCGGATCAGAGCTTCCGGATGAGATGCTGACGACAAGAGCCGGAGCCTTTGTATCGATACACGAGCACGGAGAACTCAGAGGCTGCATCGGCACTATTGGTCCGACAAGGAACTGCCTCGCTGAGGAGATAATAGGAAATGCGATCAGTGCATCTACGAGGGATCCTAGATTCTCTCCGATCAGACCTGAAGAACTACCATGGCTCGAGATAAGCGTGGACGTACTTGGTGAGCCGGAGGACATAGATTCTGAGGACGAACTGGATGTCAAACGATATGGTGTGATCGTGACATCAGGAAGGAAGAGGGGGCTGCTTCTCCCGGATCTCGATGGAGTGGACAGTCCACAGCAGCAGGTGGATATCGCCATGCAAAAGGGCGGCATCGGAAGGCATGAAAAATACAAACTTCAGAGATTCGAAGTCATAAGGCATTACTGATAATAGAAATGGCGATTTGTAAAACATGTTTCAGACACTGCGATATACCGGAAGGCGGGCTAGGCTTTTGCGGAGCCAGGACCTGCGAGCACGGAGTCGTTACTGCCGCTAACTACGGCAAGGTCACTTCACTTGCGCTCGATCCGATCGAAAAGAAACCGCTCGCGAGGTTTCACTCCGGCTCGATGATACTGTCGGTTGGAAGCTACGGCTGCAACCTGAGATGCCCATTCTGTCAGAACTACGAGATATCCTGGTCGAAGGAAGCCTTTAGGTTCGCGGAGAAGGCCGAATACGTCTCGCCTGAGGAATTGGCCAATATCGCTGAGTCCTGCCGAAGCAGGGGAAATATGGGCGTTGCGTTCACATACAACGAGCCGCTTATCGGGTATGAATATATAAGAGATGCCGCGCGCCTTGTACATGAACGCGGGATGTATAACGTGATAGTCACAAATGGTACAGCGGATCTGTCCGTGCTTAAAGAGATCGCGCCATACATCGACGCGATGAATATCGACCTCAAGGGGTTCACCGACAGCTATTATAAGGACGTGCTCGGCGGCGACCGTGGCATGGTGATGGACTTTATAACTGAAGCGGTGAAGCGCTGCCATGTGGAGCTCACGACACTGATCGTCCCGGGAGAGAACGATAGCGAAGATGAGATGCGCGAGCTGACACGATGGGTCGCTGCTCTCACCGATGCCGATGGAACTTCGATAGGGCAAACGATCCCACTTCACATAACGAGATTCTTCCCGAGGTTCAACATGACCGACAGGTCTGCGACAGACATAGACCAAATATACAGGCTGGTGGATGTTGCCAAAGAAGAGCTGCAATACGTGTATAAAGGGAACTGCTGATGAGGTCCTCAAAATGGATAGCAGATACGATATCAAGTTTACGGAGCTGGCAAAACAAGAAGGACTGGAACTCGCAGAGGAAGGGCTGGGGGTTCGTTTCAGTGTCAGCAGAAGCGGCTGCTGCGCGATATCTGTCTCGCTTTATCCCGACTATCAGAAAGATGGGGACAAAGTGATAGATATAGAGGGTGTGCCGCTATTCGTCAGGGATGAGGTGCCTGAGATGAAGTGGTTTGGCCTGATCGACTACAAGCCAAAGGGCCTTCACAAAGGCTTTCAGTGGAAATTCGGTCGAAAACCCGAGACATAGGCAGTTCAGCCCGAGAAAGGTTAATTATACGATACAGCATTTTCTGACCATCGTATAGCATATATCCGGCAATTTAAAACAGCTGCATTTTCTAGCAGCTGTTCATTGCTTGGTTAAGAACAAGGGTATTCATATATCAGCTTGTCATATGTCCTGTCGCCGACTGTGAGCCCTTGCTCTTCAACGTGCACCAGGCTCATTCCAGATTTTTCAAGCACCTTCTTCGACGCGATATTCTCCGCGGCACACCATGCTGTCACGCAGGATATGCCTTCATTTTCTGTCAGATACTCAAGCACTTTCTTCAGTGCTTCTGTTGCGTAGCCACGACCCTGCCAACCAGGGACAACGCTGAATCCTACTTCGATACGGTCACTATTTTGATTATTATCAAGGACCCGTTTATAATCATATGCGCCTATCGTCCCGGCCACTACATCATCTCCGTTGGCATCGATTATCCAGGAGTAAGAATGCTCGTCATCGTAGCTCTCGATAAAGCGCTGCACAGTCTCCTTAGCCATATCCAAAGTAGCATACGGATTCCAGCCGGAGTATTTGTACATCGCAGGATCTTTCCCTAAATATTCGTATAATTGCTCCGCATCGTCCGGGCGGTATCTTCGAAGCACAAGATGCTCTGTCCATAACTCAGCCGTGCCGTGTGGTACTATCTCTTCGATCGATTCGATCTGCGAATTGTAAATAAGATTGTCTTCAATGAAGATCCCATCCTCATCCCCACCAAATTCGCACTCCAAAAACTCGCGGCTTGCGTATCTTGCGAGACCCAATATCGTGTTACCGTATTTGTCCTTTATGCGGACGTACTTTTTATCATATTTTAAAATGTCCATAATCAAAGCGACTTCTTTTGCTACCAACACGGCAAACGCCGATTTCCAAAACTACTCGAACCACGCGACAACCGCTATTTCCAAAACTACTCGAACCACGCGACTGCGCGTATCGGCGATCCGTCACAGTCCGTGAGCTTAAGCGGGAAGCAGCTGAACCAGAACAGGTCGGATCCGCACTGCCCCAGATTGCAAAGATTCTCTATATTGATGATATCCTTATCCTTGAAGAGTTTCTTGTGCCTGGTAAGGTTTTCATCCGCAATGGGGTCGAGACCTATCACATCGAAACCGATCCCTTTGTAATTGCCTTCAAGAATCAGATCTAAAACGGAATCATCGATGCAAGGGTAGTCACCGAAGTATGACTCGGTGCCCCAGCGCACATCCCAACCAAGGTAAAATAGCAGGAAATCCGCTTTTTCCACCTTATCTCCATAAGCTGACAAATGCTCCATTGTGATTGCGTCGCCCTCATTCAGCGAGGTGCAATCGATGACCAGCGCCTTACCAATGAACTGATCCGGCGGGAAGGCGTCAAGAGTCGTCCTGTCGGCATAAAGGTGAGCGGGAGGGTCCATATGCGTTCCCGTATGTGTGAACATGGAGATCCTCGTCTCCTTAAATCCGTCCCTCTCATAGGTGTTAGCCGGCTCAAAGGTCGGGGGCTCTGTGCCCGGGTAAACCGGCATTGTGGGTTCAATAACGTGCGTCA
>CADAUB010000040.1 GCA_902790965.1 uncultured Eubacteriales bacterium
GTCGAATTCGACATGGCGTTCCCTATCCTGATGGGTATCGGTATCGGTGCTTCCGTTCCGGTAATGCTGAGCGCTCTTGGAGCCAGCACAAACGGAAAGAGGACAGCTTTCGTCTACCTGATAATCGACGTGCTCGGTGCTATCCTGGTAGGCGGCATCTTCTACATACTGAACGCCATCATCGGCTTCAGCTTCATGAACAAAGAAATGACCATGGTCACGGTAGCTCTCACCAACACGCTGTACAGACTGGCTATAGTTATCCTGCTCTCACCGGCCATAGGTCTCCTTGAAAAGATAGTATGCGCGATCTTCCCTGAGAGCGAAGAGGCTGCAGCTGAGCAGGCCGACATGGACCGCCTTGAATCAAGGTTCCTCGATCACCCGGCGCTTGCACTTGCGCAGAGCAGGACTGTCATAGATTCTATGGCGACGAAGGCGCTCGAGAGCATACGTGATGCTATCGCGGTGAGAAGGTCTTATGACAAGGACGGCATCAAGAAGGTCATCGATCTTGAAAGCGTTATTGACAGATATGAGGATAAGCTTGGCTCGTATATCTTCAAAATCACTTCAAGGCATCTGGATGAGGAGCAGTCGACAGACGCTAACAAGTATCTGAGAGTGCTTTCGGATTTCGAGAGGATGTCCGACCACGCGCGCAATATCGTTGAGGCTGCGGAAGAGATACATGAGAAGAAGATCGAGTTTACGAAGGATGCTGAGCGTGAACTGGACGTACTCGAGGACGCCATCAACGAGATCACAGCGCTTACTATCGATGCGTTCATAAATAATGACACGGACAAGGCCATGAAGATAGATCCGCTTGAAGAGGTGGTCGATGATCTTTGTGACGAACTTAAAGCGCACCATACGGATAGAATAAGCCGTCAGGAATGCACGTTTGAGCATAGCTTTGTGTTCAACGATCTCCTTACGGATTATGAGAGGATATCCGACCACTGCAGCAATATAGCGGTGGATATAATCGAGGCGGGGCCTAACGGAACTCAGGCTCACGAGTATCACATGAGCACGGATTACCGCCAGGACGAAACGTTCCAGAACTACTACAACGACTATAAGGATAAATACGTGAAGGCAATTTAGCAGACGGCGGGAGTCTCTCACTCCTGGTTCTCCCACCTCGCGATCGAGGTTGAAGGAGAGGGAACGAGCAACGAGTGGCTCGAGCCTGTATCCGACGAAGACTACAGTAAACTAAAATAGTAATCTAATATTGAAACGTAGGTTGTGACCGATATACGGTTCACTACAGATATCTAAACGGCCTTTGAGCGATCATTATTGATTGACTCAGGGCCGCTTTTAGTTTGCCAACAATGTCGTTTTTTAAATTTGAGTTTAAAGTTGGCTTAAGTTTCGGAAGGTATGCTATGGGCAGTAAAGGAGAAATAGTCATGGCATATCAGGCGGTTTTCAAAAGATATGAATTGAAATACAGGGTAACTTTCGAGCAGAAGGCCAGGATACTCAGTGCGATGGCACCGTACATGGTGCAGGACGAATACGGCAAGTCCACGGTCAGGAACATCTATTACGATACAGATGACTGCGTGCTCGCAAGGCATTCGATCGCCAAGCCGGATTACAAGGAAAAGCTGCGCATCAGAAGCTATTCAAAGGCTGACGCTGAGAGCACCGTGTTCGTAGAGCTCAAGCGCAAGTATGACCATGTAGTGTATAAGAGGAGAGTCGGACTCGCGGAAAAGGAAGCTATGGACTGGATCTCAAGCGGAAGGCGTATCGGCGAAGAGACGCAGCGCGATAAGGAGATCGATTACTTCCTCGATTACTACAAGGGCCTGAAGCCGGCGCTCTATCTCAGCTATGACAGAGAAGCATATAGGATGAAGGACGGCATGGACTGGGCAGACGGTGGCTCGGACTTTAGGGTCACATTCGACTCGAATATCCGCTGCAGAGAGACTGAACTCTCGCTCGATGCCGACCCTTACGGTAAGTCGATCCTGGACGACGGCATTTATCTCATGGAGCTCAAGTGCTCGGGCGGAATTCCGCTCTGGCTCACGAAAGTTCTCTCGGAAGAACATATATACAAGACTTCTTTTTCCAAATACGGCATGGCATACTGCTACTTCATGGAAAAAACTCCTATGGATGTATCGCGTATGGTAGCGGAAGGCAGCATCGCCACCAGCCCGCAGACTCTATACATGCCGAAGCATGTCTTTGCCAATCCCGCTATGATCACAGCGTAAGCTGTAATTTCATATACATCTCCCAAATCTAAGCAGATGGCCCGCAACTATGCGGGCTTTTCTGTGGTATACTCAAGGCATACAAGCATTCTGGGGACTGGAGAACGTGATACCTGGGATCTTAATGCTTCAGATCCTTATAGCAGCCGTGAATGATCGGAGAATAAAGTGGAGCTGAAGGAAAACAGAAGCAAATTGTACATAGAAGGCGTCAAGGCGGGCATCCCGATCGGACTCGGGTACTTTGCGGTCGCCTTTTCTCTTGGCATCGCTGCCAGAGACTACGGCTTCAACGCGTTCCAGGGCTTCATCGCTAGCCTGTTCACATACGCTTCGGCAGGGCAGTACATTGGCTTCTCACTCTACGCGGCAAACGGCACGCTCCTCACGCTGATCGTTCTGACTGCAATCACCAATCTCAGATACATACTCATGGGCTTCGCGCTCAACCAGGGGATGCCGGCAGGCACGCCTCTCGGTACCCGTATGCTCGTCGGTACATGCATCACAGATGAGATCTTCAGCGTCACAATCGCGAGGCCGGGCATCCCGACTCCGTGGTTCACATTTGGCGCGCTTCTCACAGCGGCTCCTATGTGGGCGGCTGGAACTGCTGTAGGCATCAGCATGGGAAGCATCCTTCCGGCGCGCATAGTCAGCGCCCTTTCGGTGGCACTTTTCGGAATGTTCATCGCGAGCATCATCCCACCTGCGAGAAAGGACCGCGCAGTGGCCTTCGCGATAGCTGTCAGCTTTGCGTGCTCCTATGCCTGTGAGCACGTTCCTGGGATAAAAGATTTTTCTTCAGGCACCAGACTTACGATCCTGGCGATCGGGATCTCCGCGCTGTTCGCGGTGATCATGCCTAGAGCTGATGAAGAGGATAAAAAGTTAGAGGAGCTTGAAGAACTGGGTGAGACAGACGGGGAGGTGCGAAGTGAAAACTAACATCTACCTGTACATATTCGTGATGGCCTTCACCACATGGTGCATGCGCGTGATACCGTCACTGATCATGAAGAAACCTATCGAGAATCGATTTGCGAAGTCTTTCCTTTATTATGTGCCTTATGTCACTCTGGCTATCATGACATTCCCTGCTATAGTGCAGGCGACCGATCAGCCGCTGGCAGGAGCTGCGGCTTTGGTTGCGGGTATCCTTGCGGCATGGTTTGGTGCCAATCTTTTCAGTGTGGCGAGCATCTGCTGCATCACCGTACTCCTTCTGGAATTCCTACTTTGAGTATAATTTGATCAATTTTGACTGTTTTAACTTCGCTTAAGGAAGCGGAGTTATTTTATTGGTGTAAACAGAAACGATATACCTGAATAGACGGAGGAGATAGAAATGGAAGAATTGATCAGCAGCATTTACGACAGTCAGGCAGTGACATCTATAAGCATGACGGACTTCGCGGCATCGTTCGCGGTGTCGATAGTCCTCGGGCTCCTGATAGCTGCTGCGTATATGCATAATACACGTTACACCAAGAGCTTTGTGGTAACACTTGCGATGCTGCCGGCGATCATATGCGTAGTCATCATGATGGTGAATGGAAGCGTCGGAACGGGAGTCGCGGTAGCGGGCGCATTCAGTCTCGTGAGATTCCGCTCGGTGCCTGGCACAGCGAAAGAGATCTGCGCGATCTTCCTCGCGATGGGAACGGGGCTTATCACGGGAATGGGATATCTCGGACTCGCGGCGGTGTTCTCGGCAGTGCTCTCACTCGCGATAGTGATCTTCAACCACGTAGATCTCGGAACCAAAAAGAACGCGGACAGATACAAGAGCATCAGAGTAATGATCCCTGAAGACCTCGACTACACTGGCGTTTTCGACGGGATCTTCGAAGAATACACAAGCTCGTGCGAGCTCGTTAACGTAAAGACTACAAACATGGGAAGCATGTTCAGGCTCACATACGATGTGGTGCTGAAGGACCCTAGCAGGGAGAAGGAACTCATCGATATGCTGCGTATGAGAAACGGCAATCTCGAGATCAATGTATCGAGACAGGCGACAGTAGCAACGGAACTGTAACGGATAACGGACAGGCGACAGGATATGCGGTTTGAGAGAAGTAAAAGAGGAATCGGAAATGAACAAGGAATACAAAAACTACACAACAAACAAAGATATAGAAAATAAGGAAGTGGCGGACAAAAACTTCGTCACAAAGGCGCTGGTCTCAATACTGGCACTGCTGCTGGCCTTCGCGCTGACACTCACATCGTGCGGGACCGGAGATACCAGTACATCCGCTATCACTACGACTTTCGCGGATCAATCCCTGGACAACGCGGTCAGCAAGTCGGAGATGTTCACAGAAAGAGATCTTGCCGACGATTACGATGAATCCGCGGCCGAGACCATTACGCTTAGCGGCACATCCGCAGAGACATCGGCCAGCTCCGGCGTAAGTATCGACGGAAGCACTATCACCATCACGGCGGAGGGTGTGTATGTAGTAAGCGGCACTCTTAGCGACGGGCAGATCATCGTTGATGCAGAGGACAGCGCCAAGGTGCAGATCGTACTGAAGGGCGCCGAGATCACAAGCAAGACATCGGCAGCGATCTACGTCAAGTCGGCAGACAAGGTGTTCATCACAACAGCTGAGGGCACAGACAACACGCTCGCAAACGGCGGAAGCTTCACAGCTGACGGAGATACGAACGTTGACGGAGCTGTCTACGCAAAGGACGATATCACATTCAACGGAAGCGGCAGCCTCACTATCACATCGCCAGCCGGCCACGGAGTAGTTGGAAACGATGATGTCAAGTTTGGCGGCGGCACATATACGATCACTGCTTCCGGTCACGGCGTCAAGGCCAACGACAGCGCGCGTTTCGCGGAGTCTGACGTGACTATAACTTCAGGAAGCGACAAGGATGGCGTACACGTATCGGATTCCGATGATGCAAGCGCAACCGAGTCCGACAGCTTCTTCTACATGGCTGACGGCACTCTTACGATCAACTCCCAGGACGACGGTATACACGCTGACGCTGAGGTCAAGATCGAGGGCGGCACTATCGTGGTGAACGAGTCTTACGAAGGCATCGAGGGCCTTGCTATAAACATCAGCGGCGGAAGCACTACAGTCACAGCGACTGACGATGGTCTCAACGCGGCAGGCGGTAACTCCTCCAGCAGCGACCAGACATTCGGCGGTGACGACTGGAATGGCGGCGGCATGATGAACGAAGGCGGTACAGACGGCAGCATCGTGATCAGCGGCGGCAAAGTGCACATCACAGCGAGCGGCGACGGCGTGGACTCCAACGGTTCTGTTGAGATAAGCGGCGGATACACAGTCGTCGAAGGCCCTACAAACGGAGACACATCGGTACTCGACTACAACACGACAGCAACTGTCAAGGCCGGTACGTTCATAGGTACAGGTGGAGCCGGAATGGCAGAGAGCTTCTCGAGCGCGGATCAGGGACTTATCGCGGTAAGTGTTGGAAACCAGTCTGCCGGAAGCACAGTGACTCTCAAGGATGAAGCGGGCAACGTGATCGCTGAGACTACACCTGAACTCGACTACGCGGTCGTATATATCAGCACTGAGGATATGGCTCAGGGAAGCACATACACCCTGACTGCCGGCAGCTACAGCGAGAGCATCACGCTGAGCGATAACATCTACAGCAACCTTGCCGGTGGCATGGGCGGCATGGGTGCAGGTCTCGGCGGAGGTGGTCCCCGAGGCGGAATGAATGATCAGCAGGGCGGAATGCCTGAAGGCGGCATGCAGCACGGCGACGGAATGAAAGGCGGCCAGGCGCCTGGCGGAGCACCTGATGAAATGACAGGTGCGACACAGCTGGACGGAGGAAGCGCTGCCTAACGAAAGGAGGCATCTATGAGATGCAGAACGATAGCTTTGATCCCAGCATACGAGCCGGATGCGAAGATAAAGGATCTGACGAAGGAACTGAATGACAGAGGCTTCAATGTGGTGATAGTCGATGACGGAAGCGGACCGGATTATGCGGATCTTTTCGAAGGACTGTCAACGGATGCGACCGTTCTAACTCACAGCGAGAACCGCGGCAAGGGAGCTGCGCTCAAGACCGGCCTGAATTATATAAACAAGTACATGGCGTATACGGAGTCGGTCCTCACCGGGACCGGGACTGAGACAGTATCCGGCAAGGACGCGGTGATAGTGACAGTCGACGCAGACGGACAGCATCTGCCGGATGATGTGCAGAGGGTGGCGGAGATATCTGCAGCTAGGCCTGAGGCGCTCGTCCTCGGAAGCCGCGCTCTCGAAGGCGACATCCCTGCCAGGAGCAGATTTGGCAATACGGTGACAAGGCACGTGTACAGCGCCGCGACTGGCGTGAAAGTGCACGATACACAGACGGGCCTTAGGGCATTTCACAGAAGCATGATCCCGAGGCTGCTCAAGATAGAAGGAGAGCGCTACGAATACGAGATCAACATGCTGATGGTGCTCGCGACAGAAGGCGTGCCGGTCATCGAGGAACGCATAGAGACGGTATACGAAGACAACAACAAAGGCTCGCACTTCAGGACAGTGCGCGATGCCGTAAGAGTTTACAAGGAGATACTGAAATTCTCTGCTTCGTCGCTCGCAAGCTTCGCGATAGACTACTGCGTGTACGCATTGCTCCTTGCAGCGACAAGGGCTGCGGGCATCGCGAATGGTCTGATCATTTCCAACATCGGAGCGAGACTTGTGAGCGGCACCGCAAACTACACGCTCAACCGCAAACTGGTCTTCAGGAGCAGGGCCGGCTTCGCGAAATCTGCGCTAGAGTACGTTGTGCTGGCGGCGTTCATACTCGCTGGCAACACCATAGTCCTGAGCACCCTTGTCGGAACGCTTGGCATGAACAGCCTGCTGGCGAAGCTGATCACCGAGATCATATTCTTCGCGATCAGCTGGACAGTGCAGAAGTACGTGATCTTCTTCAAGGAGAACGAAGAGAGCGCTACGGCGGGAGAAGTTGCCAGACTACAGGAAGTGGAGGAATAGCCTATGATAAAGAAACATAAGGCGCTGCTTGCGTACATGCTGGTGCTCGCCGTATTCACGACTTATGTCGCACTGGATACATTCGTAATAACCAGGGTATACGGTGAAGAGACAGGAAACGGTACGGATGCAGCGATGCAATTAGAGGCCGACGAAAATGTCAGCGAAAGCCCGGGCCAGGATGCTACGAGCTCAGGCCAGGACAGCGAAGAGAGCGTACATAAAAAAGGCCCGGGAAGCGGCAATGGTGGACCTCCGTCAGAAGGCCACGGCCCGGGAAGCGGTAACGGAAGCGGAAGTGGCAATGGCGGGCCTCCATCGGGAGACCACGGCTTTAAACCAGGCAAACCGTCAAAATCCATGAAGTCGTCCAAATCGGGCTCATCATCAAAATCGAGCACATCGTCTTCTTCGAGCAGCTCATCTGCATCGAACAAGTCATCGACAGCCTCGACATCCGGTTCATCCGGCAATTCGAGCACGGCTTCTTCATCCACATCAGCCGCAGTGACGCAAGACAGCTACAAGGACAGCAAGATCTCGATCAATCTGAAAGAGTATACCTACAATGGTTCGACCGTCCATGTAGCCGAGGTGAGCTCGGACTCCGATGCGTATCTCAAGACCGCGTTCGCGCAGGGCGCCTATGGAAAGAACGTAACTGCGACCACATCGGATATAGCGGATAGCGTTAATGCCATACTGGCGATCAACGGAGACTACTACGGAGCCAGAGAAAAGGGCTATGTCATAAGAAACGGCAAGCTATACAGAAACACCGCAGACGCCGGCACCGAAGATCTGGTCATCTATAAAGACGGATCGTTCGGCATAATAAATGAGAGCGAAGTGACCGCGGAGGAGCTCCTTGCGAAGGGAGCTATGCAGACTCTGTCGTTTGGGCCGGCGCTTGTCGAAAACGGAAAGGTCTCGGTCGACTCAGATGATGAAGTTGACCGAGCGATGGGAAGCAACCCACGAACCGCCATAGGCATCAAAACGGACGGAACATACCTCTTCGTCGTATCCGATGGCAGGACCGACGAAAGCGAAGGGCTGTCGCTCCTAGAACTCGCCGAATTCATGAGCTCGCTCGGAGCTAAGACGGCCTACAACCTCGACGGAGGCGGCTCGTCGACCATGGTCTTCAACGGCAGTGTAGTCAATGTGCCGACCGGTGGAGGCATAGGAAACGGCAGCGGAAGCGAAAGGAAGGTGAGCGACATTGTATACATCGGTTACTAATAAGATCTCTAAAAAGGGATTCGGATATCTGGTAGCAGCCATTGTCGTCGCTATAGCATCAGCGGTATACGGGCTCTTCAGCCACGGAGTCCATTCGCCTTTCATGACCTACGCGTTCCTGGTGCCTCTGGTGCTCGGCGCGATCCCGCACATAGCCGCTGCTCAAAACAGCAGCGCGGGCATGAGGGCTCTTAGAGAACGACTGAACGAACCAGTCGTAGGAGATGTGCAGCTCGCGGTCGTAGCTACACTTACTATAGGAAGTTTGCTGAAAGGCGCGCTGGATATCTATGGCACTACAAACAGACTTCTGATCGGCTATCCCGTTATGGCGCTGATGGCCCTAGTAGCGGCAGCGATTATCGCAAAAAAGGGCATAACAAAAAAGCCTGTATACCTACTTGAGAGTCCGAAGGACGAGAGTGGAAACTATGCCTACGAAGATCCCGGCAACGATACCGCTGAACAGCAGAACAGGGAAATAAAAGAATATACGCAGTTCCTCGACCAAGGCAGCTGCGACGAGTAGCTGACCGAAGTTGTGGAGCACACCTGCGGCCATACTTACACCGACCACTGAAAAGAGGTCGGTTTTTTTGAGTAAGATCATACCGATCAGGCTGACGCAGGCTCCGGCAAGCGAGTAGATCATGCCGAAAAGGCCGTTGAAAAGAAGCCCTGCGATAACTATCCTTATGACGCTGACCGCGCATGCGTCCTTGGCCCCAAACTTGTAAAGCGCGATCACCGTGACCACGTTGGCAATGCCGAGTTTGATGCCCGGGATGCCGGGGTTGTATGGTATAATGGCTTCGACGTACGAAAAGATGAGCGCCAGAGCGGCCATAAGACCGACTCTCGCTACGAACGAAGCGCTGAGAGTTTTGGCATGATTCGCTCTGCGGCTGCCGGAGGTATCAGGATGTGACTGCATCATATCCACCTCCTTCAGGGTCTACTATGCGTACCACCAGCCTGTTAGGCAGGCACACTATAGTTTCGCCGGTATGCGAAATACTGCCGTGCTTGACGCACACCTGGTTCTTACACGAAGCCTCGGTAACGCTCACCTCGCCGCCGCTGATCTTCACGACGTTGTAGTAGTCGTATTTGGCATCGGCGCTTTCGCTAGCCTTTACATCGGGAGCGTCCATAGACAGCTGTTTAGGCGCGGGTACTACCACCGTCTCCTCGGAATAAAGCGAGTATTCGGCGTATTCTTTTCCGTTTGACTCGATGATCACCTTGGCATTCTTGCCCGCCTCAGTTCTGGACATAGCAAGAGCGGCCGAAGCGGCAAGGCCGATAACGACCAACACTACAAAAAGTATTATGTCTGCTTTGCGGATGTATTTTTTCATATAACACTAACTGCAAATCATAAGAGGCGGCTCGCAAGACTTTTTCAAGCGGAATGCACGCTTATTACTAATACTCAATGACTTACAAACACGCATCTGAAAAAGATAATCAAACCTTCAGGACGGGCCGCAGGAGACTAATCAAGCTGAGCGCTATCGCGGCTCTGTTTGCTACTTTGATTATATCACAGACAGCATGCAGCGGCACTCAGGCTGAGCCCGTCACTGACGACGGCTACTTCCTCGATACCATCTGCTCGGTCTCGATCTACAGGATGGCTGACACTGACGGCACTGTAAAGGAAGCTGCCAGGATGGAAGACGAGGCGAAGGCCGCGATCGATGAATCATTCGAACTGTGCAAGGACCTCGAGGACAAGCTCAGCCGCACACGCAAGGGTTCAGACATAAGCAAGCTGAACTCCGCTGGCGGGGAGTGGGTCGAGGTATCGGACGAGACCGCTGATCTTTTGAGCAGTGGGCTTGAGCACTCGATACATTCGGATGGCGATTTCGATATAACGGTCGGCGGGGTCACCAAGCTCTGGGACTTCCACGCGGCTGAGGGCGAGGCGAAGCTCCCTGATGAAGAGGCGCTTGCCGAAGCGGTAAAGCATGTGGGGTATAGCGGTCTTGAAATCGACGGCAACAAAGTGCGCCTCAAGGATCCTAAAGCAGAAGTGGATCTCGGCGGTATCGCGAAGGGATATATCGGCGACAGGATGACCGACCTGCTCGAAGAAAAGGGAGTGGTCTCCGCAACGATCAACCTCGGCGGCAATGTCATATGCATCGGAGGCAAGACAGACAACGATGATTTCGTGATAGGAGTCGAAGCTCCGTTCTCCGACAGGACCGAGATCATAGGCAAGATACCGGCAAGAGACAAGACCCTCGTGACATCGGGTATCTATGAGCGCAAAATAGAGGTTGACGGCAAGCTATATCATCATATACTTGACACAAAGACAGGCATGCCGGCCGACTCAGAGCTTTCGGCAGTGACGCTTGTTGCCGATAAAGGCCTTTCGGGTGACCTTGATGCCGCGAGCACCATATGCCTGATCAAGGGCTACGATGGCGCGCTCAAATATCTTGAGGATTATATGCCTGACGGGGTAGAGGGCGTATTCGTATTCAAAAACGGCGACATAAAGACCACAGAGGGCTCGGGCTTTGAAGCAGAATAGATAAAATAGAAATCGGAAGAAGCAGTAATGGAAAAAGACAAATCAAAGGTGAAGAAGGTACTTGTAACTAACGACGACGGGATAGACGCTCCTGGGCTCCTCAAGCTTGTGGAGGCGCTCGAGCCGATCGCTGATGTCTACGTGGCGGCCCCTATGGTGCAGCACAGCGCCAAGAGCCAGAGCATTACTTTCAGGCATGAGGTAGATACAGATGAACGCGTGCTCCCGGGAGCCAAAGCGGCTTGGGCCGTACATGGCACGCCTACTGATTGCGTCAAGATAGGCATTAGCAAGATGAAAGAAGCGGGTATCAAGTTTGATCATGTATTGAGCGGAGTAAACCTCGGCTATAACAGCGGGCTTGCGGTGTATTATTCGGGCACAGTCGCGGCGGCCAGAGAGGGAGAACTCAACGGGATCCGCTCCATAGCATTATCGGTGGGAAGCCACGAAGCCACAAAGTTCGAATTCATTCTTAGTAAACTTCCTGAACTGATGGACCTAGCAGACAACGCGCCGGAGGGATTCTTCCTGAACGTGAACGCTCCGGATATAGCTGCATCAGAGGTGAAGGGAACAAAGATAGTGCCTGTTGCACCGTTCGGATACGGTCTGCTGTTCAGCTACTTCCCATCCGAAGAAAAAGGGGTCTATCACATGGACGCTGAGCTGGGCTGGACCAACAATCATCCCGTATATGACATGGACTGGAACCAGGAGGGATATATGACAGTGACACCGATTCCAACATCCGTCCAGGCCGATGAAGCGGTGCAGCATCTTAAAGCGGTTGTGGGTCAGACTGACGACTCAGAGCAGGACGCGGGTCCGGCAAAAGAACCTGAGGATCTCAGCTCGATAGAGATCTACTGATAACTCTTGAAATGATCCTGCGCGGAACTTAATTCAATCAATCTAAAGGCAAATACAGATAGCCTTGAAAAAGGTGAATTGGCGCCGAACAAGATATAAGTAACTATTGGCAACTTAAAAAGACAGCAGAGGAGAAAGACTATGAAGGACATGAAAGACCTGGGTTTTGAGACTAGATGTGTGCACGGAGCGTATAAGGCAGGCTCAGCGGGGCCTCAGAATCTCCCGATCGTACAGAGCACAACTTACAGATATTACAACGCTCAGGATGTCGCGGAGCTGTTCGACCTCGATAGCCCTAATCCGATGTACGCAAGGCTCGGCAGCCCGACTGTCGACGCATTTGAACAGAAAATGGCTTTGCTCGAAGGCGGCACCGCGGGTATGGCTGCTTCTTCAGGACAGGCGGCCAATCTCATATCTCTGCTCAATATTTGTGAAGCCGGCGACCACGTGCTTAGCGGCACCAACATCTACGGCGGCACATACAATCTTTTCAATGTTACGCTCAGAAAGCTCGGCATCGACGTAGAATTCTTCGATCAGGACATGCCTCTCGAGGACATCGTTGCGCTTCAGAGACCAAACACCAGAGCTCTCTTCGGTGAGACTCTCGGAAATCCTGCGCTGAGTGTACTCGATCTCGAGAAGTTCGCTGCAGCGGCTGCTCAGATGAAGGTACCGTTCATCGTCGACAACACTTTGGCGACTCCGGCTCTTTGCAGACCGATTGAATACGGCGCGAACATCGTTACTCATTCCACAACAAAGTTTGCCGATGGTCATGGCACCAGCATCGGCGGCTGCGTCATCGAGGGCGGCAACTTCGACTGGACGGTCAAAAATGACGACGGTTCTCTCAAGTTCCCAAGCATGGCAGCGCCAGACGAAAGCTATCACGGGCTGAACTTCTACGAGAAGTTTGGCGACGCCGCTTTCTGCACCAGACTCAAGGCAGTTCTGATCAGAGACCTCGGCTGCACCATGGCACCTATGAACGCCTACCTCACACACCAGGGACTTCAGACTCTCGATGTAAGGATGGAGAGGCACGTAAAGAACGCGAATGCCGTTGCTGAATTCCTGTCGAATCACCCGATGGTCGACTGGATCATCTACCCTGGGCTCGAGGGCGACAAGTATTACGACCTCGCTCAGAAATACATGCCTAAGGGTGCCGGAGCTGTAATGAGCTTTGGCGTCAAGGGTGGAAGAGCGGCAGGGGAGAAGTTCCTCGAGAACCTCGAACTCTGCAGCATCGTAGTCCACGTTGGAGATATCCACACTAGCGTACTGCATCCTGCCAGCACTACACACAGACAGCTCTCCGAGGAGGCTCAGCTTGCGGCGGGCATCGATCCGGGACTGATCCGTCTGTCCGTTGGACTCGAGACGCCTGAGGACATAATCGCAGACCTCAGCCAGGCTCTCGATAAGGTAAAGTAGTTGCGCGGTAACGCGAATAAGCTTTGAAGACGATCGATCATCGATAGGTGCTCAAAAATAGTTAAATAGTATAGAAAGGTAGATTGTCCTTTTATGCCTCTGATAATACCTGACAGCCTCCCGGCAGCAGATATGCTGAGGAGTGAAAACATATTCGTAATGGACCGCGCGAGAGCGTCCACCCAGGACATCCGTCCGCTCAAGGTCATCATCGTAAATCTGATGCCTACCAAGATCGCGACGGAGACTCAGCTCGCGCGCGTATTGGCCAACAGCCCTCTCCAGATCGAGATGAAGCTGGTGACCATGGATTCGCATACATCGACACACGTCTCGCAAGAGCACATGGAGTCGTTCTACACCACGCTCGATGAGTTCCGCGACGAGTACTTCGACGGCATGATACTCACGGGTTCGCCGGTCGAGAAGCTTGAGTTTGAGCAGGTCGACTACTGGTCTGAACTCTGTGAACTCTTTGAGTTCGCGAAGACCCACGTCTACAGCAATATGTTCATATGCTGGGGCGCGCAGGCCGCGATGTACTATTACTATGGCATCCAGAAGCACGAGCTGGACAAGAAGCTCTTTGGAGTTTACGAGCAGCAGAACGTAAGGCCGCACAGCCCGCTCATGAGAGGCTTCGATGAGGTGTTCTACGCGCCGCACTCGAGGCATACCGAGATCAGGAAGAGCGACATTGAGGCGAGGCCGGAACTTCGAATACTTGCCGAGTCGCCTGAATCGGGTCCTCATATCGTTGCGACCGACAACGGCAGGCAGATATTCCTCTTAGGCCACCAGGAATACGACCGCAACACGCTGGCGGATGAGTACTTCAGGGACAAGGACAAAGGGCTGGACATCGACGTGCCGGTCAACTACTTCCGCAATGACGATCCTGAGCAGGGCATCCTCTTCAGGTGGAGGAGCCACGCCAACCTGCTGTTCTCGAACTGGCTCAACTATTATCTCTATCAGGCTGTTCCATACAACCTGGACGATCTCAGAGATGGCAAGGAGGACGCCTGGAGAGAAGCTTTCGTTGACGAGAGAGTGGAAGTTTAGAAGCAATAAACGTGCGGCTGTCGGTGATCCGGCGGCCGTTTTTTTTATATATCCAAGCGGCTTTTCCCGCCTTTAGCTTAACGGATTAATAGCTTGATTTTCTTGACACTTAAGGGGGCATGTTGTAATATCTTTAGTGCTATGCGCTGATGTAGCTCAGTAGGTAGAGCACTTCCTTGGTAAGGAAGAGGTTTCGGCAGTTCGAGTCTGCTCATCAGCTCCATGAAGACCCGTAAAGGGGCAGGGACGCTTGTCCCTAGGTCTTAGACCCCCGGAGGCAATTCCTTCGGTAGAACGTTCTAATCATAAAAGGAGGAAATTTCAGAATGGCAAAGCAGAAATATGAAAGAACCAAACCGCATATCAACATCGGTACAATCGGCCACGTTGACCACGGTAAGACAACACTGACAGCAGCGATCAC
>CADAUB010000041.1 GCA_902790965.1 uncultured Eubacteriales bacterium
CCCCAGGCCGGCATATAGCGATAGCGAGCCCAGCTGTAGTCGGGAAGATGGCCGGCTCTTCCGTGGCCGAGGTTCATGATCGAGTTTTCGGAACCGACATAAATACTGCTAGTGTATTTGCCTATCGATGGGTCATCGACATCTCCGGGGTTATGATTGAATTTTATCGGCTTCCAGGATCCGCCTTCATCGCACGGAACCAGCTCACTAAGATCCTTTCCCATATTGTTGATCACCAGCGACGGTGTTCCCGCAAAGTTACGGTGCGCCCAGGTATCCGCAAGTACGTGCATCGCCAGCCCGATCGCCTGTACGCCTTTTCCCTTTGCGAGTTCCACAGTGTCAACGAGCAACTGCCCGTTTGGCTGGCAGATCAGTCTGTATTTCGATTTATAGACCCTGCTGCATTTTCTGTCAGGATCAGCGTATAAGTCTCCCGGAAGGAAATGGAAAGGTGCCCATATCCTGGTTATATCCTGCAGCCCGATGATATCGGTGCGAGCTTCCATGAGTTCAAGCTGAAGCTGAGTGGTCGCGGCATGAGCAGGAGCATCGATGCCGCTCAGAAATGAGCGCGAGCAGCAGTCTACGAACTGTGCAGAGTAGGCTATGTCTCGGCTATCTTCGTGTGAGTACCCGTCGATGATCGCAGCGCAGTATGTAGCGTAGTAATGGAAATCAATTTGCATTTTCCACCTCCGCCTTCTTAGCGCTCTCTGCTTTCAACGCCTTTTTTTCTTTGCGTCTAAGCTGCCTTAGTTTGACCCCTGCGTATACCAATTCGGCCATCAATATCATTGAGGTGATCTCAATGATGCTTGTTTCCCAAGGCGCCCTGGCAACGCCGGTATAGTCGATTTCCGTTGCGGCGTCTCCCGCTATTATGCCGGCTATCGTACCCACGCTGCCCCATATCAAAAGAATGGCTATCGCTATGTAAAGGAAGGTGCGCTTCTTGCCATTACCCTCGGATATAGCCGCCCAACCGACAAATGCTTTAAAGAGGAACTCGACCGACAGCACAACAAGGAGAATGACAAGGAAAACGTAGAAATACCATTCTTTCCACGCAGCTCCGCTATCTATCATATAACTCTTCATGATAGGCATGTATTGACCTTTCCCTATCATGACAAGGCTACCGGCTTTAAAAAGGGTCCACACTCCAAATATGATGGTCCCTGTGCCTACTACGCGAAGTATGTCCCGGTATTTTCTTTCCTGGATTTCTTCCGGCCTATTTCTATCTTCAAGTTCTACCGATCTGTCTTTTGCTTCCACAGTATCCCCTTATTAACTTTTCAGGTCTCTATTCCCTGAAAGCATCGATTTTTCTGGTGTATCTCCAGAGCATAAATGCCTGTACTGTCTGCGATGCCAGCGAGCCGATCCAGGCTCCCCAGACACCGAGCTTGAGCACAAACACGCATATAGCCAGGACTCCCAGGTTGACAACGGCAAATGATATTATGCTCGCCGTCATTACCTCTTTCATGGCGCCTACGCCCTGTAGACATCCCGCATAGCTGAACTTCATGGTCTGGCTCAATGTGATAACACCTATGAACAGGCACGATATCGCGCCCATGCTTATAAACTGCGGATCGTCGCTGAAGAAGCCATAGAACCACCGCCCGCCTAGCATGATGATCGCACCAAGCCCGATAGCAGCTATGAGCGTTATCTTTATGATCTGCCTCTTATATATGTTCAGCGTCTTCTTATCACCGGCGCCGTAGTATCTGCCTATAAGGGCGACCGCGGCCGTGCTGAGTCCAGTACCCAGAGCCTGGTTAGCAGTCATGAGGTGCATTCCAACGGAGTATACCGCCAGATGATACGACCCTATCCTGGCAACGACAGCTCCGATCAGGAGGATACTTATCCTTGTTACGAGGCCATCTGTGATAGTGCTCTTTGCCATCGCGTTGATCTCTTTGCTGCCTTCCCTGGTAAGCTTGTATTTCTTACTCAGGCAGTAAGGAATGTTGACGAACATGTCCTTTTTGAATGCCATCACCAGTATGAACACCATAGCCGCTGCCATTCCGGTCACTGTCGCGATAGCTGCTCCGGCGATGCCAAGAGCCGGGAATCCGAGGTGTCCCTCAATGAGCAGGTAGTTGAAGAATATGTTCACCACGCAGAAGATGACGTTGGATGTAAATGTGAGATTAGTATGCCCGCAGCCTCTCATCATAGCGTTTATAGCCATGAACACCGCGTTGAATATGGTGCCCGCCATTACTATCCTAAAGTAGATGACAGAATCATCCATTATGTCCATCTGATGCGAAAAGGCAAACATGATAGGCCTGGCCAGGGCTACGGAGAGCGCCGAAAGCACTACGCTTGCTATCAGTACCATCTTCATCACGGAGTCAAAGATGCGGTTTGCTTCATCACGATCATTCATGCCGACACATTTAGCTGTGAGACTGGAAAGCACGGTGTTGACCGCGATAAAAACGCTTATTATAAACAGCCTCGGCGGGTTCGTTACCGAGACTGCGGAGATGGCAGTGAGGCCCATGGCCGATACCATCTTGGAGTCGATGATATTCGAGAAAGTAGTAAAGAGCACCTCCAGGAACGACGGCACTCCTATTTTCAATATGTCTTTTGTTACTGTTTTGTTGTCTGGATCCATCTACTTAGCGCTATCCGTCCTTTACTTTTTTACATACATGGCTATGTTATCACAAGAATGAACGCGAAACATTAGAATTGAACGATTCGTAAGATTCTACCCTAAGAAAAAGGGGTGGCAGTTCACAACCACCACGCCCTTTGATCTTGCATATATGCAAAGGGTCTGCCTAGGTAACGACCTGCGCAGACCGCTTAGCCTATTTCTTTTTGTTCACCTTCTGTGCCTTCCAGGCAGCTTCACCCTCTGAAGCGGATTTAGCTACGATCGACCCGAGCGCTATTAGCGCTACGGCGTTAGGAAGTACCATCAGGTAGTTGAAGAAGTCTGTGAGCTCCCATACGAGATCGTTGGAGAGCAGCGTTCCGAGGAAGATGAACACTATGGAAATAATAGTATAGACTATGACTGCCGTCTTCTTGTTTCCGGAGAGATACTGCACGTTGAGCTTTCCGAACAGGTTCCAGCTGAGCACTGTCGAGAATGCGAAGAACAGCAGGCATATCGCTACAAATGCGCTTCCGAAGCCCTCTCCGAATACCATTCCAAATGAGAGCTGTGCCATGTTTGTCTTCTGGATGCCGTCTGTCATTCCCTGATACAGAGGGCCATTGCCTGCGTAGAGGCAAGATATAACAACGAGCGCTGTCAGTGTCAGTACTACGAATGTGTCGATGAAAACACCTATCATTGCGACAACGCCCTGGTCATGTGGCTTGTCTACTTTAGCGATAGCGTGAGCGTGTGGAGTCGAACCCATACCTGCCTCATTTGAGAACAGTCCACGTTTAGCGCCCTGGCTGATAGCGATCTTGAGAGCTGCGCCGACGCCTCCGCCGATGATCGACTGTGGTGCGAATGCGAATTTGAAGATCATTCCGATAGCTTCAGGCACATACTGGATGCGGCCGATAAGGATGGCGAGGCTTCCGAGGATGTACAGTGCTGCCATGAGAGGAACTAGTTTCTCTGTAACAGAGGCGATACGGTCAACACCGCCGAGGAAGATCAGTGCTGCGATCACAGCGATAATGATACCGATGACCCATCCCGGGATACCGAACGCGTTAGTGCATGACTCAGCAATAGAATTAGACTGTACCATGCAGCCCATGAAGCCGAGCGCGAGGATGATCGCTACCGAGAAGAATCCGGCAAAGAATTTTCCGAAGCTGCCCGGGAAAGCTTTACGGATATAGTAAACAGGTCCGCCGGCAGCATGGCCATCTGCGTCTACCACACGAGTCTCCTGAGCGAGCACCGCCTCAGCGTAGATAGTGGACATTCCGAGGAATGCGATGATCCACATCCAGAAAATAGCGCCAGGGCCTCCAGTCAGGATAGCTCCACAGGCTCCGACGATGTTTCCGGTTCCCACCTGAGCCGCAATGGCTGTCGCCAGTGCCTGGAACGAACTGATGCCGCCGTGCTGCTTGCCGCCGCTGAGTGAAAAGCCGCCGAACACACGCTTCATTCCTTCGCCGAAGCAACGAACCTGAACGAACCTTGTCTTGATCGTGAAGAAGATTCCGGTACCCACCAACAAGAATGTGAGTATGTAGTCAGCGAGGTACCCATTGATAGTTTGAACGATTTCTAGCATTTTGTTTTTTGTGTCCTTTCTTTGGATAATGAATAATACTTTTCGCAAAAAAATACCGCCGGGATCATCCCCGGGCGGAAATCGTTCAAACAACAGCACCAGCGTAAACGCGCATGCTGTTTTGTAAATCCGTCCTTTTTGGCCTGAGAGATTCAGCAGAGCGTCAGCACTGCCTTGCACCTTCGGCACCCGTATCGAGTACGAGTTCTCGGGATCATCCTACGCCTCCAGTTCCTTTCAGTCCAGGAGGTTTCATCGGAAATATTCAATTGCAGGGTCTATGATAAGTGCTCTAACGGTAATTGTCAACCGATATAGTTGTCTATATTGAAATACAAAAACTTCCTCAAAGAGTATGTAGACAAAATATTGCACTAAAAGGGAGGCTCCACATGGAACCTCCCACAATTTATTGCCATTCTTCTTGCGACAAGCAATTACAACTCAGGTGCCTTTGGGTACTCGTTGCAAAGCAACCTGTACGGCGGCTCGTCTTCTTCTATCTCAGGGAACCTGTACACAGGCTCGTAGAATCTGTTGTCTGTGTTGTCGTCATTGCACTGCGACACTTCACCGATGAGCACGCTGCCCGTTCCCGGTACCACATGGAACTCGTGATACTGATGTGGCCACAGCGTGATGCTCTGGCCAGGCTCAAGGCGCACCTCGGTGCCTGCTGGTACATAGTACGAACGTCCATCCGAATTTACCAGCACGTCGGTATCGGCAAGGCCGCCATCACCGTCATCGTTATAGACCTGGATGAGCAGGACCCCTCCGCCGCGGTTTATGATGTCTTCAGACTTCACCCAGTGGAAGTGCATCGGAGATATCATGTTGTCCCGTACGAACAGCAATTTCTCCGCATATGTCTTTTTATATTTCGGATCATGCTGGTTGCCGTTTCTAAGTGTGATAAGGCCCATGCCCACCTTGTTGAAATCACCAAGCCCATAATCCGTAATGTCCCAGCCGAGCATGTTGTCGCGTATCTCGTCGTACTCATGGCCTTTGTCTGCCCACTCCTCAGGAGTCCAGTTGCAGAAAGGCGGCAGGGCAAAGCCCACGCTCTTTATGAGTTCTTCCATCTCGCGTATAACTCCGTTTATCTCAGAACGTTTCATTAACGCCTCCTATCCGAAAAGCAAAATTACCGGATCGACCGGCAAAGTATCAATAGTATATATGGTTAGCTATCAGAAAAGGACGACCGTGATCCTTGTTCCGATGTCCTTTCTTGAAATGATCTCGAAGTGGCCTCCATGCCTCTCTACGATCCACTTAGCTATAGCCAGGCCAAGCCCGCTGCCCCCGGTCTGTTTGGACCTCGAATCGTCCGAGCGGTAGAAGCGGTCAAATATATGCGGTATATCGCTCTCGCTGATGCCGATACCACTATCCTGCACGGAAAACGCCGGATGCCCGTTTACATTTAGGCTTCTCAGCTTTATCTCTCCACCTTCCGGAGTATATTTCGATGCGTTCTCTATAAGTATCCTGGTCGCCTGCTTGATGAGGGAAACATCTCCGCTCGCAGGAACAGGCTCTTCGCCTTCAAATAGATACGTGTGGGCCTGATCTATCATGGCGGACTCTTCGCACACTTCCTTCATCACTTCTGTGACGTCAAAATCGGTTACGTTAAGAGTCGTGCGTCCGCTGTCACCACGTGCCAGAAACAGAAGCTGCTCCACAAGGTGCTGCATACTGTCGCTTTCGCTCTTGATCGCCTCGATGGATTCTTCAAGGATCTTCTCATCGGTCTTGCCCCAGCGGTCGAGAAGATCGGCATAGCCTTTTATAACAGCGATCGGCGTGCGGAGTTCGTGTGAAGCATCGGAAACGAACCTCGCCTGTTGTCTGTAAGAATCGCGCATACGCGTCATGAGTTTATTTACAGCGGTCTCCAGACCGGCGAGCTCAGCGTATCCTGTCTCAAGCTTCTGATCCTCTTCATCCGGACTGAGCTTATCTATAGCCGCCTCCAGTTTGAGCGCCGCGTCGCCAAAATCCTCCAAAGGCCTCAGCCTGGCCCTCACTTTCAGTGTCTCAAATATTACCCACAGCAACACTATGATTCCTTCTACCCTCAGGAGGATATCTATATTCCACTCCCTGATGAATATGTAGAAGTCGTTGTAGTTATTGAATACGGGCTGAATGTTGCCGGTTTCATCTATCAGGCTAGGCAATATGGATATGCAGAACAACACCACATCGAGCACGATAAAAATGAGCAGCAGACTAAAGCCCGAGCTCAGTCCTATCCTGAATGCTATCGATCCTGTGCTGACCGGTTTTTCTCTTCTTCTCCTTTTTTTAGCCATTTTCATCTCTTATCACGTAGCCCACTCCGCGTATCGTCTGGATAAGACTTATCCCAAACGCATCATCGATCTTGCTTCGCAGGTATCTTACATACACATCGACCACATTGGTCTCTCCCATGTAATCGTACCCCCAGACTGTGCCGAGAAGGGTATCCCTGGACAGCACTATATTCTTATTGACAAGCAAGGTCTTCAAAAGATCGAATTCTCTGCTTGTCAGATCTATCTCCTTACCGGCGTACTTGACCTCATGACGGCTTTCAGAAAGAGTGAGCTCTCCACAGCTCTGCACGTCCTCAGGAGCAGCCTGAGGTTCAGCTTTTTCATGGTGCGAATTGCGGCGCATCACGAGTCTTATCCTTGCCAAAAGTTCTTCTATGGCAAACGGCTTTGTTATGTAGTCATCGGCGCCCTGATCGAGCCCTGCAACTTTATCCATTACCGCATCGCGAGCGGTAAGCATGATCACCGGTACATCCGAAGTCCTTCTGAGCCTTCTCAGCACTTCCATCCCGTTGAGTTCCGGGAGCATTATATCAAGCAGAACAAGGCTGAAGCCTCCGCTCTCAGCCTGTTCAAGTCCTGTTCTGCCATCTCCGCACTTCACGACTTCGTAACCTTCATGGACGAGTTCGAGTTCTATGAAGCGCGCGATCTTTTCTTCATCTTCAATTATCAGAATTCTGTCTGTCATTTCTCTTCTTTGTCAGATCGTTCTTGACCTTTTCGGCGTAATCCGTCGCCTTGTCCATAGTATCGTTGATGTTGATCTTTCCGAGATCCTCTCCCTCAAAGTGGAAGCGACATCCGACTACCATCGCTATTACTGCCAGGATCAGTGTGGCCCAGAAGAAGCATATGAGTGCAACGATTGGGATCCAGATCGGAAGATCTGCCAGCTGCTGACCGTTGTTCTTGATGATGACCAGTCTGTTCTTGGACATCATTCTCTTAAATTTCTGCCAGAGCCCGAACTTTTCCTTGGATGCTTTCTCGGAACTACCGGCATTACCGGTGCTGTCCTGATTTCCGGAGCTGTGTCCCTTGACGTCTAAAGTTATCTCAGGGATAGGCTTTGCTTCTGCTGCAGGCTTCTCGGTGTAAGCTGCGCTTTCCTTTTTTACCTTGCCCTCTTTTTCGAGCTTGATGATGGCATCGATCATGTCCCATCCGCATCCTTCAAGAGTAGCCTTAACATCCTCGTAGCTGCAATCTGTCTTATTTACGAGCTGTTCGATCTTTTCAAAATTATCCATTTTGTCCTCCTTATATATTCTATCAGTTATCCGGGGGTTTTGTTCCCTTGTTTTGATGGTTATATAATAAGGCAGAAAAATAAGAGCGTCCTTTAGATGGAATTAGAGAATTATTAGAAAAAGATTAGAAAATCAAAACAATCCCAGAGCCGTTGGAAACTCTGGGATTAAAATGGAGCTGTTACCGAACGCGTTTTTCGAGCGAGATCAAAGTTTCCGACCTCATGCCAACGGCGTATGATACGAAGGAAACCTTATAATGGGAGTCGAATAAATTAGCATTTCCGGAAACGTTGAAATTTCAAGAAAGGAGAGGCGTCCCTCACACAGTGTATCCAGAAGTGTATCCAGAATGCATTTATCATTTTATGAAATTCAGAAGAAACTCTGTAATTCCAATTATAGTAAAACCGTTTTCATCCCGGCTCTCCCCGATCGGTCTATTGACCACCAGAACCTTCTGTACTTGATCATTTAAAGTCATGTATGGTCTTACCTCTCTCGCTCTGGTTTCTGCATTCGATATATCCGCGGTTACCTGAATGTAATATGCACGCAATCCCCTCGTAGCATAGAAATCCACTTCATAGCTTTTTCTGACAGACTTACCTTCTTTATTTTTCTCTATCGAATCAAATGCACCTATATTCACTGAATAGCCATTATAAATCAGTTCGTTATATACGATATTCTCAAGCATTTGCCCCTCATCCGGGAATGCAAAATTTAAGCGGGCATTTCGAAGGCCGGTATCGCAGAAGTAGTATTTCCGTAATGCCCCGATTTCTTTCCTTCCACGGAGGTCAAATCGTTTCGCTTCCTGAATAATGAATGCATCTTTAAAGAAAGCAATATACTTCTCTACAGTGTCTTTTCCTATCTTTTCATGCCTTACACTGGCAAATGTATTGGCTATTTTTTCTGAATTGAGCAGGTCTCCTGTTGATGCGCTTATTATGTTGCAGAGCTCGTCAAGGGCCTCGCTCTTTTTCAGATGATTGCGCTCAATGATATCCCGGAAGTATGTAGTTTCGAATAACGATTTCAAATACGATCGCCTGTCATCCTCATCGCTAAGTACCGCAAGAGGCATTCCTCCATACTGCATATATTCGTATATATTCTCAACAGCAGATTTTGGACTATAGTTATTGAATTCCTCAAACGACAACGGAAACAGCTGAATGTTTGTTGCCTTATCCCTGAAGGCAGTTACTATATCAGAAGAAAGCATTTTAGAATTCGACCCAGTAACATAAAGGTCTATGTTTGTTTCGCGGGACAGTCCCAGTATGACATCTACAAATGTGATTATTTGCTCATCTTTCTTACCGGCGGGTATGTGTTCTCCTCCCGTCAAGTTCGGATTGATTATCGGATACACCATCTGTATCTCATCAAGAAACACATAGCAAGTATCCTTCCCTCTACATAAGTCACGGACATAGCTTCCCAGTTTCAAGGGATCTCTATACTTGCTGTTTTTATCGTCATCCAGCTCCAGGATAACAATGTTGTCATCATTAACACCATCCGAAAGCAAATATGAACGAAATATCTCTTCCAGGAGAAAAGATTTTCCACACCTTCGAACCCCTGTGACTACCTTGGGAAACCCATTGTTTCTTGCTTTGATCAGTTGGTTAAGATATTTATCCCTTCTTATCATAATTATAGCCTCCGCCGCCGTTCTCTTAAAAAGCGTAGAATTCTACACTTTTTTCGACTTGATTGTAGCATTTGTCATATCAACCTGCAATGAAAATCTGTAGAATTCTACAGATTTTTCGATTTAACGGTGTTGAATTTTCAAGGAATCCAATAAAAAAGGACCTCCGGAATTACCCGAAAGTCCTCAAAAATGGAGCTTCCGGCCGGACTCGAACCGGCGACCCACGCATTACGAATGCGTTGCTCTACCAACTGAGCCACGGAAGCAGATAACTTTGAGGAACGCATTCGTAATGCGTTCCTGTAGCGCTTCGTTATTTTAGCAAAAGCGACATGCTTTTTCAACTATCTGTTCACTGCATCAGCGCGTCCCAGAGCGCATTCTCGTATTCAGCGCATTTTCTGAATATCGCGGCCAGATCGGCGAGCGAATCGCTATCGATCCCCGCGGCCTCGCGGTCCAGAATATCTATCCACTTTTGATTGGAATCCAGATACTCTTTGCAGGAATAAGCATGAAACCAAGAACGGTACGGCGATGTTTCCAGATCCTTTGCGTACCCCGTCTGGATATGGCGGGCTATATAGGCGTATACCCACGAGCACTGAAGAAGTGCGGCCAGGCCGGCTATAAGGCCTTTCTCTCTGAGCTGAGTGCGCATGTAATCGTTATACTCTACGATCACTGGCAGAAGTACGCTCTCGCTGATATCTTCATCACTGACTCCAAGCGCCTTCATCTGAGGCAGATGGACGCGGTACGTCTCCTTTTCGGTCTCCGCTATAGTTCCGAGGATAAAGTCCCTTAGATCGTCTGACTTTGTGTATTCCAGCATCAGCCTGAGAGTCTCGATGTAATCGAGCAGATACAGATAATCCTGCACCATATAATTGCGAAAGAGGCCCTCATCGAGGGTCCCTTTCGCCATTGCTTTTATAAACGGCTTCTCTGCCGCTTCATCCCACAAATCCAGCGCTGCATCGCGCAGCGTATCTGTGATTTTCATTTCTATTGTCCTTGCTTCTGTCCTATGGCTTTCTCTGCCAGCCCTACTACAACACATATTAGTATAGTTGCAGCTATATCCACAAGCGTACTGCCGATCGGAAGATCGACGGTCATCATCTTTCTGTAGAGAAGGAATCCTATGAACCAGATGATAAGGTTCTTTATGCAGACCGTCTCTTCGTTGTGACTGCTCTTCACGATGAAGAAGTCGGAGATCATGACTGCGATCATCGGAGCGAATACCGATCCTATGAGATACAGGAAATCCGTAAAGTCGTCCATCGGGAATACTATAGCGGCTACAGTTCCAATAGCAGCTGCAGCTATAGCTACCTTGCGCCCGTCTATCTTCTCAGAGAACAGTTCGCTGGAGATACCGGCTGAATACGCATCGAGGAAGGTAGTTGTAACGGTGGATAAAACGATAATCACAAGGCCCGCTATTCCAAGGCCTGCAGTCAGCATTATCTCCGCGATATCCGAAGTTCCTGCAAGCAATGCGGATCCCATTCCGATTATGTACATCCAGCAGCTGACCAATCCGTATACCACTGCCGACCAGGCCGACGCAGCAGCAGGCTTCTCTGCCTCTCTTGTGTAGTCGCTTATGAGCGGAAGCCATGAAAGCGGCATCGCTACGTTGAGCTCGATCGCTGCTCCGAACGACAGACCGCCCTCAGTGGCAGCTGACAGATCGCCCTTGCGGAATATGAGGACCGAGAGCACTACAGTAAGTATGAAGAGTGCGCTCATCGCTATGATGTTCACCTTGCCGAGGCTCTTGATGCCTATGACGAGCCAGACTATGATCAGTCCGCCTATGACGACTGCCCAGATCCAGTGACCGCACGGAAGTGCTCCGTTTGCGGCAAGCGCTCCATCATATATCATGATCGCGGTCCAGCCAACGAGCTGAAGCACGTTCAGCAGGGCGAAGAGGAAGGCTCCCTTATTACCAAAGCTGAGCGTAACTGTCTCCATGGCGCTCATGCGCTTTTTGCCGCCCATATATCCTGCCAGGAACAGCAGGAAGCACCCTATGACGTGGCCTATGATTATAGACAGCAATCCCTTCGAGAAGCCGAGCGGCGCCAGGAAAGTTCCTGTCATTATCTCGGCCAGGCTAACACCCGCGCCGAACCATATCAGCGCGTTTTCAAATACCGAAGTCCTTTTCTCAGTCATGATCACGCCTCCCTTTTGAATTCTTCCGGAAGAGCGTAATTATGTGCCAGAGGGCCCGAGCCTTTGCCTAGATCGAGCATCGCCTCAAGCGCGCCCGAAAGATAAGCTTTGGCATTTTCTACGGATCGGGCAAGGTTGTATCCCTTCGCCAGATTGGACGCTATCGCGCTCGAAAGGGTGCATCCTGTTCCGTGCGTATTTGGATTGTTTATCCTTTCGCCTTTGAACCATACCGCGTCTTCGCTCTCAGAGCTGAAAAGAACATCATTGGCATCATTGATGCTGTGTCCGCCTTTGACCAGGGCAGCACATCCATAACGCTCAAAGAGTGTCCTTGCTGCCTGCTCCATGTCCGCTTCGTCTTTTATCGACATGTCGGCAAGTATCTCTGCCTCAGGAATATTAGGTGTGATCACAGTTGCCAAAGGCAACAGTTTGTTTTTCAGTACTTCGACAGCTTCATTCTCGATAAGCCTTGCTCCACTTGTGGCTACCATGACCGGGTCTACCACAATGTTGCGGGCTTCGTACTTCTCGAGACTGTCAGCGATGACCTCGATAAGACCGGATGATGATACCATCCCAATCTTTACCGCGTCGGGGAAGATGTCCTCGAATACCGCGTCCAGCTGCTTCTTGAGAAAATCCGGAGAAGCTTCAAGTATACCTGTCACGCCGGTCGTGTTCTGCGCGGTGAGTGCTGTGACTGCGCTCATAGCGTAAACACCATTCATGGTCATCGTCTTTATATCTGCCTGAATGCCGGCGCCTCCGCAGGAATCCGATCCTGCGATCGTCAATGCTTTTTTCATTTTTACTCCTTTCCGCAAAAGCATCCACTTTTGTATAGCGACATCAGGTGGTGCCCCCAAGCTGCCGCTTTTCTGTTTAATTGTCTGCAACACTATCATCCGCAAGATCGCGAATCGCTGCAGGTTTAGAACTGAGCGTTTAACTCAGCCAGTTCTTTGACGTATATATCGGCTGTCCTTTCCAGTCCTTCCTGGTCGGATTCGCCGTGGGAGTCATAGACTCCGACTGTGTGATAACCCGCGTCTGCCGCAGTCTTAAGGGCGTACAGGGAATCCTCGAATACCACTGTCTCCCCGGGCTTTGTCCCCATCGACTCAGCCGCGATATTGTAGATATCAGGGGAGTGTTTGCTCGTCCCGACCTCTGAATTCGTAAAGATCCTCTCTATATATCCGAGCATTCCGTTTCGCTCAAGCGCCCTCTCTATATGTTCTCTCGGGCTTGATGTGGCTGCTGTGACCCTCAGGCCTCTCTTGCTGAGAGTCTCCAGAAGCTCCGCGGCTCCAGGCTTAGCGAGTACTTCATAGAAGTAGAAGTCGCGCAGCATATCCTGGAGACCCTGTCCGATTTCCTCGGCTGTTTCCCCCAGATCGTAATTGCGATTCAGATACTCAGCGCCCTGCTCAAGGCTCATGGAAAACAGCGTCTCAGCAAGCCCTTCCTCGGGCACTTTGCCTTTGCTTCGAAGATATCTTGCTCCTAGATCCTCCCAGATCATGAGCGAGTCAAGAAGCACTCCGTCACAGTCGAAAATGATCCCTTTGATATCTTCCGCGAATCTCATGCGTTCACCATCTCTTCAGTGACCTTTTTAAGAGCAGTCGTTGCCTCAAATATAATAGGTTGTCCGTAGATAGCGCTTATTACGGCAATGCCGCAAATGCCACTGCCTGCAAGCTCAGGAGTGTTCTCCTTTGTGATGCCTCCAATGGCGACGACAGGGATCGATACCGCCTCGCATATCGCTTTGAGGGTATCGTACGAAACGTCGTCTGCGTCATCCTTGGATCCGGTAGGGAATACCGCTCCAACTCCGAGATAGTCAGCTCCGCGCTTCTCAGCAAGAAGAGCCTGCTCAACGGTCTGCGCAGATACGCCGAGTATCTTGTCAGGACCGATCAGGGCTCGTACATCGCCAGCTTCCATATCGTGCTGACCTACATGAACTCCGTCAGCGTTCATCTTGACCGCTATATCCACGTTGTCGTTGACTACAAACGGTACGTTGTACTCCTTTGCCATGGCCTGCAGCTTGACAGCCTCTTCATAGAAGTGCTCATTGTCGAGATCTTTCTCTCTCAGTTGCAGGAACGTGACTCCGCCGTCAAGGCTCTCGCGCACTACATCGTACAGAGTCCTGTCTCCGAGCCAATGGCGGTCTGTGACCGCGTAAAGCAGCAGTGATTCTGCCAGTTTATCTCTTGATCCAGCTTCCATTTTTACCCCTTATCTGATCTCGTACTTAGCGCCCTTGTCCAGGGTCTCGCCATCCATGTTGTAAATTGCGTCTATGATGCGGTTTCTGTATGTGGAATTGCCTTCGCCTTCCTGCATCTTGCTCCAGCCGATCTCGCCGGCAAGTCCCATAGTGCAGACAGCTGCAGCAGCCGCTTCAAGCTGGTTGTCAGGATTTGCTACGAGGAAGGCTGTCATCATGCCAGAGAGCTGGCAGCCGGTTCCTGTGATCTTTCCCATCTCAGGGCGTCCGTTTCTGATAACGAAGCATCTGTCCGCATCAGCCACGAGATCGATCGCTCCTGTGATAGCGATGATCGAACCTGTCTTTTTCGCAAGGTCCTTTACGAACTTGACTGCGCTGTCCAGAGAGTCCTCTGTTACTGCATCGGCTACGTCAGCGTCTACGCCCTTTGTAGTACCACTTCCAAGCGCCAGTGTCTTGATCTCCGAGATGTTTCCGCGGATAACATTGAATTTCAGCTCGTCCATAAGCTCTACCGCAGTATTGGTGCGAAGAGCCGAAGCTCCTGCTCCTACAGGATCGAGGAGCACGATGTGACCGAGCTCATTAGCTCTTTTGCCGGCGCGGTGCATTCCCTCGATGCTGATCTTATTGAGCGTTCCGATGTTTATATTCAGTCCACCGCAGATAGTTGTGATGTCCTCGACATCCTCCGGTTCGTCCGACATTATCGGGCTTCCGCCGCACGCGAGAAGCACGTTAGCTACATCATTTACCGTTACATAGTTTGTGATGTTGTGGACCAGTGGCACATTCATTCTTAC
>CADAUB010000042.1 GCA_902790965.1 uncultured Eubacteriales bacterium
CGAACTGTACTATGAAGTACACCTCGATGATCCTTGCAGCCGCGTCCAGTCCTGTGTGATATAACGTGTTGTAATCTCTTCCTGTTGTGTACATCGCAACAGCGAGTGCCACAAATACCGATACAGCCGCCGCGGTCACAAGCTCAAGCCCGCCTACTATTATCAGCAGGGCGAAGACCAGCAGCGGGAAGAACTTCAGCGCCGATATCGCCGGGGTGTCCGGCTTCGGCTGCCTTATTTTCTTCATTTTCTTCTCAGCCATTTTTTGCCTCCTACTGTATTGCTTTATCCTCAATAATTTCAGACTGACGAGCCGGGAGAACCGTCCCCATGGCCCGCATTTGTGGTCAGACCATCCCCTCTCAGTCTTTGGCCACGCGGTGCGATCAGGCGATGCCGCCTCCGTCAACTACCAGAGCGGCTCCCGTCACCCATGACGCGAGGTCCGAAACGAGGTAAAGGACTCCTCTCGCGATGTCTTCGGGCTGGCCGATCCTGGCGAGCGGGCGGTCGCTACCGCATGACTCGAGGAACGCCTCGATATCATCATCGGATTTGATCCCTCCTGTCTGACGGCCTTCGCTGATCATCATGGCGGTGACCGTATCGCCCGGATTTATTGAATTGACCCTGATGTTATCTGGGCCATGGTCAATGGCCATCGCTCTGGTTACATTGACGATGCCGCCTTTTACCGCGCAGTACGCGGCGGCCTGGTCACCGCCCTTGAGCCCCCAGCCAGATCCGGTGTTCACTATGGAACCGCCGCCGGCCTTCCTCATTTCGGGGATGACATACTTGCTCATAAGGAACAGGCCTTTCAGCCCCACGTCCAGCACAAAGTCCCATTCCTTCTCGCTCAGGTTGTCGATCGTCTTCCTTACCGTGACGCCCGCATTGTTATGAAGGATATTGATTCCCCCGAATCTTTCGACGACCGCGGCCACTGTCGAAGCTACGCTTTCCTCATTGGTCACATCGCACCTGAAAAATTCCACGTTACGCCCCTCGGCTCTCATCTCGGCGGCTTTTTCCTCAGCTGACTCGCTTACGTCTACTATGGCGACATTTGCGCCATATGCCGACAGTGTCTGCGCCACGGCGAGTCCTATCCCTGAGCCGCCTCCTGTCACTATTGCGGTCCGCCCGCTGAGATCCAACAGATTTTGTCTTTCTATCATGCTTTCCTCCTTTGCTCATGCCTGCACTTCTTCCTGCCCAAAAGTATATTTTTCCTGCCGCGACCAACAATTGTTGCGATCACGAAATGAAGAGGCGGTCTTTTGTAAAAAATACAAACAGCCCTATACAGCTCCTCAGGCACTTCATAAGTGCTGAATTCAAAATCCCTGCGAACAATTGCATCAGCCCTGCGAAAAACCGCATCAAAAAACCCCGCGCCATACGCACAGGGCAGTCTGCAAAACTATTCAACTATTGCTGCTGTAAGGTTATAAGCTTTCTTTGAGGAGCCAGGCGAATCCTTTCGCGGTCCGCAGGTCAGGGTCTTTGAAGTGATTGCCTTTATTCATCTCAAGGACGCATGAAGTGCAGCCCGGGTCGGCCTGAAGCAGTTCGTGCTGCTTCCTGATGTTGTCGCCGACTGTCTTCATTACAGGATTACGCGATCTCTGCTCCGCTGACCTCTCCTTCAAGGCTCCCGGCAAGTCCGATGATGAACGCCGCATCCTTCACTTCGCCGTGGATATACGGCTCTGCCTTGCCGTCCGATGTCATGTCGATGTTCGGATGTTTCAGCAGATCATACTTCAAATCTTTGACTGGCCTCTCTACGCGGATAAAGAGCAGCGCGAACTGATTGTCCAGCATCCTGACCTCATCCGGGGTCATGAGCTCCCGGCCTGTGATCTGATCATTTTTGCTGTAATTGCCGTTCCTGCCGAAACTGCGCCCGTAGGTGTTCATGTCGATGGTCTCCTTACTCGACTTCTCCGACCACCATGAACGTCCTGTCCTCGATCGTGAATTTCTTCTCGTCGATTCTTTTCACCATCGCCCTGGCGATAAGGAATTCATCCGTCTGCAGGACAAAAATCAATTTCATCGGCTAATCATATTTATTTCGGATTCGAGTTCCTGAATATATTCCATCAGCTCTCTGAACGCAGGGAAATCGCCAAAGAACATCTGCCGCATATTCAAATAATCCTTCTCCACCTCACTCATCCGATAATCCGGCGGTGTAAGTTTTATTGTTCCCGGTTTTGCATCCTCATACCTTGCCCATCCTCTCGGGTAGAATTTCTTTTTGAAATTCACAACCCTTTCAAGCAGGTCAAGCTGACAGAAAGCTAGGCTCTTGTAATCTGAATGGCCTATACAATACACATCGTAGTAGTGCCTAGCATATCTCGTCGGCATTTTTGAGTCCGGTGGTCGATTTGCTTCATGATGAAGGATCGTTGCCTTTTCCCAAAAGCTTCTTTCCGGCAAAACCGTTCTTATGACTGTCGAAGGCTGTTCGAACTGTTCCGGCAGGTATTCAGCAAGATAAGGCGTTATCCGACTTTCTCTTGCAGGAGACCATGCCGCAAGTGCACCTATTTCCAAACGGATTTCCGGCAGAATTGCTGCCTCGCTGTAGAGCCTCGGGTATCTGATGATAATTGTCTGCGGGTCATCTTCGCGAATCAGACACTCTATATCATCTCCGATCTCCGACTTCAGGTCATTTGTTATGCGCGGAAGCAGTTTGTCTCTTAGGAAGATCTCAGTTTTGGCATTTGCTTCTTTGTTGAATTTGTCCTGTTTGGATTTACTTCTGTCCTGCCAGGGTTCTTCCATGCCATACCCGACCACACGCCAGTCAAGGATGATGTCGATGTCCTCAGAGAAGCGTTTTATGAGACCATATACTTTTGACAAACTCGTTCCGCCCTTAAACGTAAATGCATCCTTCCATGGACACCTGTGGAACAAATAGTCTAATACAGCGCAGACCCAGAAATCTTTCTCAACTACTGCTTCTCTCAAGCCCATCTCTCTTGATGTCACTGACACCATATCCACAAAATCGGCTTTGTCATAGTGTATTACCTTATTCATTGCATATCTCCCTGATCACCTCATATATCCATGAAGTTGTATACTGTGTTTCTTTCATGATCTCCGCTTTTCGCTCTTCCGATATTTCCGAGGATATCTTTCTGATAGTTTTTCGGTCTATATTATCCTTTCCGACAGCCTTCAATGCCTGTATCAATAATGCGGCATTATATGAAATCTTTGTGATTTCCTTGTTCGCTGTATGCCGGAATCTGATCAATGTCTTATCATCGATAGCGTACTCCTTATACGGCCCGTCACTGACATACTCCCACTGCGCCGGCACCTGTGTCGATAAACCAAGCATATTGAGCGCCGTGTTGCCGCTTGGAATGATCGTCCAGCCGTAATTACGCGCAATGGCCTTTGCAATGTCGTCAGGTGATGGAGGCACTTTACGTTTCAGCCGTTCATTATACTTGGGCTTGTTGTATATTCCTCGCATTATCTGATCGATCACTCCGTCTTTTGCAAGTCTCCTCAGTGCGCCATTTGCAGCATATGTAGATGCCAGATCCATGAAATCGGAGGTTATATAAATTGTATTAGGCTCGCTTCTTTCAATGCGGTCTTTTATTTTTCCATATGAAATGTTTCGTTCCATTTGTCCACCTCGTTGAAAAAACTATACTCTTTTTTCAATGAAATTTCAAGTCTTTTTATGGATCGCAAGGCGCAGGTTGATTTTCATCCGGATATATCGATTCGTTTCAATATAAAAGTCAACCTGCGATTTTATAAAAAGAAGCCCAATCTATCGCTCTTGCTCACTCCTGCGCTGCTCTCGTTTCAGCTGTTTTTCGATCGACTGATCAATACCGGTGATCATCTCGTCGGCAGCGGTACGGATCCGTTCAAGGGATGCTTTCAGTTCCTTTGTGTCTCTTCCGGATGACCAGCCGGCGACATAGCCGAAACTGTAATCGGAAGTATCAAGGCTATAGTGATTGCAGACCGTGTATGCTATGCTCTCGACTTCTTTCGTTCTGCGGTCGATCGGATGATCCTGATCCAGCGCTTCCTTCGCATGAAGCTTCTGATGTGCCATCTCATGGATTATCGTCTTGATAGTCTGCGACTGACTCATGCCTTCTTTGATCGCGATTCGCTTTTCGGTATCGTTGTAATACCCTTTAGCGCCACCCTGAATGTCCTCGAACTGCATCCTGACCGGGCAGATACTGCTGAGTGCATTGAAGAGTTTGTGATATCCTTTCACATCACCGGTAAGTTCATTCACACCGATATCCGGAAGTTCCTTCCCTTCGGTCTGACTGAGGTCAAAAACGTGAACGACCCGGAAGCTCAGCATTTCTACTGTCTCCGGGTCATCACTATCTTTATCCTTATCGTTATCCACTTCCTCCTTATACTTACAGGGCGCCAGGATCTTGATCCCGTGCTCGCCTTTCCGGACCGTTCTGCCGTGATCCTTTTGCCAGGCCTTGTACCCGGCGACCAGTGTCGCATCCGGTCGCTGCATCGCGATGAGCAGCGTATTGTTCAGCGAATAGTTATGGAATTTGCTCATGTAGGCAAGATATTCTCTGTACCTGTCGCTGTCGAACAGCTCCTGGATTCCCTGCTCCAGCCAGTCTGTGATCTCTTTGATCCGCTCCCGCTGCGATTTCCGGTCTGGACTTCTGTTTCGTTTCTGATCTGACATAAGTGTTCTCCTCCTTCCGTTTCTGACAATCAAAAAAGCGGAAGCCGTGATGAACTACTACCCGTCAAGAGGACAGTGAAAAATCATAAAATTTTTGCAACCAGTAACTGAACAGCAATGTTGCTGGTTGTTTTTCCTGGATCGTACAGGCCGACACTGCGTTGTAAAGTCGGCAGTGAAAAAGTTGTCTCAGGCTACGCCAGAGACGGATTATATGTGCTCCCTCGCCGGGTGGCAGGTCAGCAGCGTGTGGCCCCGCTGCTGACGCAGAACAGGGTGTTCCGTGTCGCGCCGTCAAGCGCTGCCCGGTCTTCGACCAGCGTACTGTCGCTTGACTCTGCTCCCGCTCCCTACGCTATTCGTAATTTGTCGATTCACCGAAGACCGTCTACGCTGCGAGAAGATATGACTTGTATTTCTCCATAGGAGTGAGCACTCCGAAGCGTCTCTGGTATCTCTCGTTATTGTAGTAATAGATGTAATCTGCGATCATTGCGACAAGTTCTTCCCGGCTATGAAAGCGCTTGCCGTAATATCTCTCACGCTTGAGTATTCCCCAGAAGCCTTCCATAGGGCCGTTGTCGATGCACTTTGCTACTCTCGACATGCTCTGTGTCATTCCGGATTTCTCAAGTTTTGTATGAAAGGTTCTGTTGGTGTACTGGAACCCTCTGTCACTATTATCCCGAATTCGGGATAATAGTGATCGCGGTACCGAGTTCACTGATCCATCCTCGATAGAGGTCGATCAGGAAACCGGTGAATTCCAATGCAACGTGTTTTACTGTGATCCGCAGCAGACAAACCAAAAGAGCCGCTGCGAGCGCAATCATGAATTCATCAGGTACATACTCCCTAAAGGATCCTGCTTCGATGATCTGACTCAAGATGATGTCACCCTGATGATGAATCACATCAATTCGTTGCCTCGCGCCAGCCTCAATGCCAAGTCTCCATACAAAGTGTTTGTAGCTCAATATGGCAAAGAGACTGCCGCAAAGCTAGGCCTGAAGTACATACCACTCAAGGAGCTCTGCCTGAAACCGGAGCTCCTTAAGAAATAAGCTGAACCTATAAATACGACAGGCAGGATGCGCACAATAACCGGTGAAAACGGAGTGCACTTACAACTGCAATATTATTTGATCTGTGCAGCCCGCTCTTTTTGCGTGCGTATTCCCGGATCAATTCTAACAGAAAATACCAGGCAATGTAGCATTAACAATTACAATTGCGGCAATAACGAAGTCATAACTGCACAAAACCAATTATTTCTGATTGCAGGGTGCGGTTACATCTTCAAATGTGCATTTTTCTATTTCAGATAACCAAAAATCCCCTGAAACCGCATCAAATGCGCATTTTCAGGGGATTTCAGTTCAAATTTCAACGGATTCCGTCGCGTAGGATATGACTACTTTTTTGCCATCTGAGCGGCAACTTCCTCAGCGAAGTTCTCTTCCTTCTTTTCGATTCCCTCGCCTACTTCGAATCTGACTACATTTGCAAGTGCCATATCCTTATCTACAGACTTGAGATACTCAGCAACAGTCTGCTTGCCATCCTCAGCTCTTACGTAAGTCTGATCGAGGAGGCAGATCTCTTTGAGCTGCTTCTTGATACGTCCATCAACAAGGCCCTTAAAGATCTTGTTCTCGGAGATCTCCATCTTAGCTGCGATAGCAAGACCAGCGAGTCTTGTCTTTGCCTCTTCGGAGAGGAAGTTTGGCAGATAGTTGAAGTTGAAGCTCTTGTCTGCTCTCTTCTCATCGAGGATGTCGATATCAGCCTTGTCCCAAACTTCGCCGACCTTGTCGAGAAGTCCGTTGAGGATAGGCTTAGGAAGTGTGAACGGATCGTTAAGAGCGCTCTCAAGAGTGATCTTTCCGAGATTTGCGAGCTCATCCTCAGAGATGTCGTCTCTGCTTACGTACTGAGGATTCATTGCAGCTACCTGCATAGCAACGTTCTTCAGTGCAGCAACGTTATCAGCGTTGTCTGCTCCGTTTGCAGCAACGATGACTCCGATGTTTCCGCCGCCGTGGATGTATGTAGCCATTACATCTCCGGATACCTTATCGATCCTTCTGATATTCATGTTTTCGCCGATCTTAGCGATGAGAGCTGTAAGAGCTTCGCCGACTGTCTGACTCTCGTCGAAAGCCATAGCCTTGAAAGCGTCCATATCGTTGCTCTCTGCATCAAGAGCCAGCTGAGCCAGCTTCTCAACAAATCTGATAAACTCGTCGTTCTTTGCAACGAAGTCTGTCTCGGAGTTAACTTCTACGATAGCAGCTGTCTTGCCGTCTTCTGAGAATGCAGTTCTTACAAGACCCATAGCAGCGATCCTGCCAGCCTTCTTAGCAGCCTTGGAGAGTCCCTTTTCTCTCAGGATCTCTACGGCTCTGTCCATATCTCCATCAGCTTCAACCAGCGCCTTCTTGCAGTCCATCATACCCGCAGCGGTCATATCGCGCAGCTCTTTGACCATCTTTGCTGTTACAGCCATTTTATTCCTCCTTAGGTGTGTTCTTATATCAATGCCCCTCCATCGAAGGGGCATATCACTTCAATATATATATTATTTCTCTTCAGCCTCAGCCTCTTCTGCAGCTTCTTCTGCAGGAGCTTCTTCTGCAGGAGTCTCAGGAGCTTCCTGGAAGCTTTCACCCTGCTTAGCTTCAACGATAGCGTCAGCCATGCAGCTTGTGATCAGCTTGACCGCTCTGATAGCGTCATCGTTTGCAGGAATGATGTAATCAACATCATCAGGATCGCAGTTTGTATCTACCATACCTACTACAGGGATTCCGAGGATCCTTGCTTCCTTAACAGCGATCTTTTCCTTCTTAGGGTCAACAACGAAGATAGCGCCAGGCATTCCCTTCATGTCCTTGATTCCGCCGAGATATTTCTCGAGCTTGTCAGCCTCAGCGATCATCTTCAGTGCTTCTTTCTTGGCATACTTCTCGATAGTGCCGTCTTCCTGCATCTGTCTGATCTCAGCGAGTCTGTCGATTCTCTTGCTGATAGTCTTGTGGTTTGTGAGCATTCCACCGAGCCATCTCTCATTTACGAAATACATTCCGCATCTCTCTGCCTCATCTCTGATAGCAGCCTGAGCCTGCTTCTTTGTACCTACGAAGAGTACCGGCTTTCCGCTCTCTCCTACTTTTCTCATGAAGTCGTAAGCCTCGTCGATGAGACCGACTGTCTGCTGGAGATCGATGATATAGATACCATTTCTCTCTGCGAAGATGTATGGAGCCATCTTAGGGTTCCATCTTCTTGTCTGATGTCCAAAGTGGACGCCTGCTTCAAGCAGCTGTTTCATTGATACTACTGACATAAAATTTTAACCTCCGGTTATATAACTTCCACTGCAGGCTCTGAGCCTTCAACCTCGCTATTTGCAAGGCACCGCGGCCCACCGCAGTGTGACATTTGATATGCATGCACAGAACGCATGCCCATATATTATAAGGAAACAGCATAACATTTGCAAGGTTTTCCCAAATTATTTTCTCTGTGAAATACTCACACCACTTTCGCATCAAAAAAGAAGCAGGGCTCGCCCAATAGTTCTGCTATGGGAGGGCTTGTAGTGAGCGGATATTTGCGGTATTTTTGGTTGTGAAGTGTGCGATACATCCCACTATCTACCGCATGGAGATAGTGGGATTCTCGCGCAGTTCTATATAATAATTCAAAGGAGAACATCAAATAATGGAAAAGTTTTTCAAGCTCAAAGAAAACAACACCGATGTACGTACCGAGATCGTCGCCGGTGCTACTACATTCCTGTCAATGGTTTACGTACTTGCCGTCAACCCGAGCATTCTCTCGGCATCCGGCATGGATTCAGCATCCATCTTCACGGCGACAGCTATCTCAGCTGCATTCGCTACGCTTCTTATGGCATTCCTCGCCAATTACCCCGTAGCGCTTGCTTCCGGCATGGGCCTCAACGCCTACTTCGCGTACACAGTATGCCCTATGGTAGGCACGGACAAACCTTGGCAGGTAGCGCTCGCTGCAGTCTGCGTAGAAGGAATCATTTTCATACTGCTCTCGTTCACTAACTTCAGAGAGTCTCTTGTAAATGATATCCCACAGAATCTGAAATCTTCCATCTCTGTAGGTATTGGACTCTTTATCGCCATCATCGGCCTCAAGAACTCCGGCGCTGTAAGCGTGACCACAGAGAACGGAATTGCGCTCGGAGATCTCGCAGACGCAGCAGTTATACTTTCGCTCGTAGGTATCCTGATCATCGCAGTATTTGAACATTTCAAAGTCAGGGGATCGATCTTCTGGGGCATCATCTGCACATGGATACTCGGAATAGTCGCCCAGGCAATTGGCTGGTATGTACCGGATCCTGAGGCAGGCGTCTACAGCGTTTACCCAACACTTGCAATAAGCGGTGTAAAACTTGACTACTTCTTCGACTTCGACTTTGCATGGATCGGTTCACATATTCTCGACTTCGTCGTGATCGTGTTCTCATTCCTGTATGTAGATATCTTCGATACAGTCGGAACTCTAATCGGAGTAGCTGAAAAGGCTGATCTCCTTGATGAGGAAGGCAAGCTGCCTAACGCTAAGCAGGCTCTCCTCTCCGATGCTATCGGCACAGTAGTCGGTGCTATCTGCGGTACTTCCACAGTAACATCATACGTCGAGTCTTCGACAGGCGCTGCGGCAGGCGGAAGAACAGGACTCACTTCGGTAACCACTGGTGCCCTCTTCCTCCTTTCGCTCATCCTCTCGCCTCTCTTCCTTTCGATCCCGAGCTTCGCTACAACACCGGCTCTGGTTTACGTAGGATACCTGATGATGACTCAGATCAAGAGTGTTAAGTTCGAAGATGCTCCACTGTCCGATATCATCTCGGCGTTCCTCGCGATCATCATGATGCCATTCACTTCTTCGATCGCTAACGGCATCATGTTCGGTATCGTATCTTACATCGTTCTCAAGATCATCGAGGGCGGCGCTAAGGAAATCAAGCCTGTAATGTGGATAAGCGGCGTGCTGTTCATACTCTACATGATCGTAGGCTAGTAAGGCGTCACTAAGGCTTAACGCGCCACGCTGTGCCCGCACATTCGCGGAAGATCAAAGCATAATCAAGGCAATATAAATCGCCGGGAAGAGTTTATTCTCTTTCCGGCGAATTTGTTTAAGCGAGTTTCTTCTTTGCGTCTTTGACGAGTGAGCTGATGTTTTCGCGTTTTACCATATCCACGCCCTTGTCTATGCGCTCCTTCATCATATTGGCGGCGCTTCTGGCGTCTTTGGTGCTTCCCGAGACCAATACCTTCCTCATTATCTTCATAAGGAAACTGTCGAAGCCTGTCACGGCCGCCGGGTCGTACTTTCCGCCCAGGATATACAAGATAGAGCCGTTCTCATTCTTAGGGTCGATCTTGCCTATGCTGTAGCCCCATACCTGAGCGTAGTTGTCGGCAGTCTCGTCCGCGAAACCCACACCGAATACTATCAGCCTCTTCATGAGATCAGCGTCCAAATGCTTGGCGAACTTATTGAAGTCGACTATGCCCGAGCCTCTTATCCAGCCTCCGTAGACTATACAGTCATAGTCGTAAAGATTTGTCTGCCTGAAGTCCACATCTGAAAGAGCCACGGCCTCGCAGCCGAGATCTTCCGCGATCCACTCTGCGTACTGCTTCGTGGAGCCTCTTTTTGATGTATATATGACTATAGCCTTTTTCATTTTCTGTTATCTTTTCTAGTTATTGCCGATTCAATACTTATCTATTATTCTGGTTATTATCGATTTATTCGTCTCATCACCAGTCTCTTAGCCTTTTACGTTTTCTTCTCCCAGAAGCTGCACCAGTTTGCCGCGAAGTTCATCTGTAAGTGAAACTCTGAGCTCCTGATTGCAGCGAACGGGTTTCCTTCCAGGAAGATACACAAGCACATCGCGGTCTCCAGGATACAGGCTCATCATGTCCGTGACATGCATCAGGACTTTGCGCCCGTCTCCTCTGTGAGCAGCCATCACGTCTTCGCTTACCCTGAGTTTCACGGGGTCATTCAGAGGCGCATTATTTGGCACAGGCCTCTGGCGATTCTGACGCTCGGTCTGGGTTTGCTGGGCCTGGCGGACTTGTCCATCGCGAGGCGCGTCGTAACCGCCTCGACCGCTGTTTCTCGAGAGCCTGGCTATGTCCTCGATAGGCACTATATCCTCTATGAGTATCTCCGCGTCGCTCTCATCCTTGAAGCTGACTCTACCTGAAACACCGACTATCATGTCGTTGCGGATGAGATTTCTGTTTCTCTCATACACTTTAGGGAACACGATGGCGTCTATCACTCCGTCGAAGTCTTCGATAGTGAGCCTTGCCATCTCCTGGGACTTGCGGGTGATCATTGTACGCACGCCGCTTATCATACCGGCCAGGATCATGCGGTCTCCATCGCTAAATTTCGATGTGTTGATGACCATGCTGTCAGCGTCGTCTCCCTCGGCGGTAAACTCTTCGCTTCCGCCGATAAGATCAACGGTGCCGGCCGTGGTGTTGTTCTTGATGAGCTCTGTGTATTCGTCAAGAGGATGGCCGGATATATAAACTCCGAGCATCTCCTTCTCGAGAGCGAGCTTTGTATCCTTATTGAAGTCGGCTACCTTTGGAAGATCGGGGCTCGCGATTGCCTGATCTTCGAAGCCTTCCATCTGGAATATGCTTATCTGATCCTGTGTGCCCTGCCTCGCCCTCTTCTGGGCTCTTTGCACGGCGTCACCCGACACAGCCATCATCTGGGCTCTGTTAGGGTTTATATCGTCAAATGCGCCTGCCTGTATCAGGGACTCTATGGCCTTGCGGTTGAGCTCGCCGGCATCTATGGCGCCTATGAATTCATATACATCGTGAGCATCTCTTACGGAATCTCTTCCTCTGATGATGGCTTCCACTATGCCCTCGCCTACGTTCTTGACAGAGAGCAGGCCGAATCTGATGCGGCCGTCCTTCGCTGAGTAATTCTTGGCGCTCTTCATGACTGAAGGCGGGTCGAGTGGGATGCCCATCTCACGGCAATTGCGTACGTAGTTGGCGGTATGTCTTGCATCGCCCGCCATGCTGCTCATAAGGGCCGCCATGAATTCGGCCGGGTAATGAGCCTTGAGATACGCGGTCTCGTAGGATATGACCGCGTACGCTGCCGCGTGAGACTTGTTGAAGGCGTATGACGCGAATGAGACCATGTCTTCGAATATGGTCTCCGCGGCAGCCGCAGGCACACCGTTTCTTACGCAGCCTGCGATCTCAAGGCTGCCGTCGTCCGCCACCTTACCGTTGATGAAATACTCCTTCTCTTCGAGCATCACATCCATCTTCTTTTTGCTCATCGCGCGGCGCACTAAATCGGACCGCCCAAACGAGTAGCCACCGAGGTCACGCACTATCTGCATTACCTGCTCCTGATAGATCAGGCAGCCGTATGTGACCCCGAGTATAGGCTCGAGCGCCTTGTCCACATACTTTATGTGATCAGGATGTTTCTTGTTGTCTATATACTTCGGGATAGAGTCCATAGGACCCGGCCTATACAGCGCTATTCCCGCCACTATGTCCTCAAAACAGCTCGGCTTAAGGTTCTTCATGAAATCGGTCATTCCGCCGCTCTCAAGCTGAAATACGCCTGCTGTGTTGCCCTCAGCAATAAGCTTGTAGACCTCAGGGTCGTCGTAGTCCATCGATGAGAAATCAATGTCCACGCCATGGTTCTCCTTGATCATCTTAAGCGCGTCTCTTATGACTGTTAAGTTCCTAAGCCCAAGGAAGTCCATCTTGAGAAGCCCAAGCTCCTCTATAGTCGTCATGTTGAACTGCGTCGCCACGCCCTTGTCGGACGAGTAGAGCGGCACGTATTCATCAAGAGGCATCTTGGAGATAACTATGCCGGCAGCATGAGTTGAAGCGTGCCGCGGAAGGCCCTCGAGAGCCATTGAAAGATCGAGCACCTGCTTGACGAGAGGCTCGTTCTCGTAGCGCTGCCTGAGATCTGGATTCACTTCAAGCGCCTTGGCTATGGTGATACCGAGTTCGTTAGGAATGGCCTTGGCGATGGCGTCGCCCTCAGCGTATGTCGCATCGAGCGCCCTCGCTATATCTCTCACCGCGGCCTTGGCCTTTAGCGTACCTAAGGTGATGATCTGAGACACCTTATCGCGCCCGTATTTGCGCGTAACATAATCGATGACTTCCTGTCTTCTTTCGATGCAGAAGTCGATATCTATATCAGGCATGCTGACACGCTCAGGGTTTAAGAATCTCTCGAAGATCAGATTGTATTTGATCGGGTCTATCTCGGTGATAGCCAGGCTATACGCGACTATCGAGCCCGCAGCCGATCCTCTGCCCGGGCCCACCGCTATGCCGTTTTTCTTGGCATAGTTGATGAAGTCCCATACGATTAGGAAGTACTCGACATAGCCCATTCCCTCGATTACGCGCAGCTCGTCTTCGAGCCTTGTCCTGTATACACTGTCGCGGTCGAGGGCGGCATCACCGTAACGCTCCATAAGGCCTTTATAGCAAAGCCCCCTCAGATAGTCTTCGGTTGTCCTACCCCCTGGCGGGATGTATTCAGGCAGATGGTAATTGCCGAACTCGAATTCGACATTGCAGCGCTCGGCTATCTCGTGAGTCCTGTCCACAACATCCGGCATATCCGGGAAAAGCGCCTTCATCTCTTCCTCAGTCTTGATGTAGAACTCGTCGTTTTCGAAGCGCATGCGGTCTTCGTCGGTCACCTTGGCCTGCGTCTGTATGCACATCAGGACGTCCTGTGCCCTGGCATCCTCGCGCTTCATATAGTGGGCGTCGTTGGTCGCAACCATCGGGATGTCAAGCTCGCGGCTGAGTTCTTTAAGCCCCTCTATCACCACCGCGTCTTCTTGCAGATGATGATTCTGTATCTCGAGATAGAAATCTCCGCCCCCGAATATATCCTGTAGCTCAAGAGCCTCTTTCTTGGCGCCTTCGTAGTCGTGATTGAGAAGCATCCTCTGCACGTTGCCCGCCAGGCAGCCCGAGAGACATATGATGCCCTCGCTGAACTCACGCAAAAGCTCTTTGTCCACACGAGGCTTGTAGTAGAAGCCGTCGACGTAGCTCTTCGAGACTATCTTTACGAGATTCGAATAGCCCTTCTGATTCTCCGCGAGGAGTATCAGGTGGCCGCTGTTGCGGTCTCTGTCTGGATCCTTGTCGTAAAGTGTCCTAGCCGCTGTGTAGACCTCGCAGCCTATGATAGGCTTGATACCGGCCTTCTTGCACGATTTATAAAAATCGACCACACCAAACATTGCCCCGTGATCGGTTATCGCGCAGGCATCCATCCCAAGCTCCTTTACGTACGACGGGAGCTCTTTGATCCTGCTCATGCCATCGAGCAGACTGTATTCGGTATGTACATGAAGGTGTGTGAACATTCTGTTTCTCTATTTAATATAATTGCTCTGGTTGCTTTATTAATTGCTATTTGCTTTCGTTGTTCTTCTTTCCTACCGCGAGGTTGCCTCCCTCGACATCGTAGCCCGAGTAAAAGCCGGAGCCACTCTTCATGCCAAGATGCCCCTCCTCAACCATCTTTACAAACTTCTCAGGTGGCAGATCGTCAGGATCGCCGCTCGCGTTGTAGTATGAATATTCTATGTTAAGTATGGTGTCGAGGCCGATAAGGTCCATCAGTTTGAACGGCGCCACATCGGTATGCCACTCAGCCATCCAGCCTCTGTCGAAATCCTCAGGCGAGATGCTTCCGTTCGCCCAAACTTTGAGGCACTCCTTCTTTACGGCGCGCCATACTCTGTTGATGGAATAGCCCTTCTGTTCGAATTCAGTAACGACAGGCTCGAAGCCAAGTTCGTGGTAATGATCGAGAGCGCGCTTCTTCGTCTCATCGGAAGTGGCTTCGTTCCACATCATCTCGACATAGCTGTTCCTTACCGGATCGTCGTGATCCACCTGGAAGGTCA
>CADAUB010000043.1 GCA_902790965.1 uncultured Eubacteriales bacterium
AGGATAAGATTAGCAGGAGGAAGGAAAAGGCGAAAGACCGCAGGGATATTTTCATGACCCCATTGGTGCCTTTCGCCGGAAAGGCGGACTATAATAATGGAAGAGCTGACAGACAGGCTTACGGATGAGCTTATTGTCAAGCTTGCAGAAAAACACAGTCTTTCCGAATCGGAATACGTAGAGCTTATACGAGGCCGAGATACGGATATCGGTTCGAGGCTTGCTAAGCTGGCTGTTAAGACGCGCAAAGACATATACAGCAATGATGTGTTCACGCGCGGGCTTATCGAGATAAGCAACTATTGCAAGAACAACTGCCTGTACTGCGGTATACGCTGCGGCAATCACAATGCAAAGCGCTACCGCCTGACAGAAGAGGAGATCCTAAGCTGCGCCGCTGAGGGGTATGAGCTTGGCTTTAGGACTTTCGTGCTTCAGGGCGGAGAAGACCCATATTTCAGCGATGATGTCCTATGCGGCATCGTATCGAGGCTGAAGGACGCTCATCCTGATTGCGCTGTTACACTTTCGATGGGAGAGAGAAGCCGGGAGAGCTATAAAAGGCTTTTCGATGCCGGAGCAGATAGATATCTTCTGAGGCACGAGACTGCAGACCCCGTTCACTACGCAAGGCTGCATCCTTCGGAGATGTCATTTGAGAATCGCATGCGCTGCCTTTACGATCTTAGGGATATAGGGTATCAGGTGGGCTGCGGCTTCATGGTAGGTTCTCCATACCAGACCCCGGAGACGCTGGCGAAGGATCTGAAGTTTATAGAAGAATTCAAGCCGGATATGTGCGGCATCGGGCCGTACGTTCCGCATCACGACACGCCATTTCGTGACATGCCCGCGGGCACGGTAGAAGAAACTGTCTACCTGCTGTCCATCATAAGGCTCATCCATCCGCCGGTATTGCTGCCTGCGACTACGGCGTTTGGCACTATAGATCCACAGGGCCGCGAGAAGGGGATACAGGCCGGGGCAAATGTAGTGATGCCTAATCTGTCACCGGCTGATGTCAGAAAAAAATACGAATTATACGATAACAAGATCTGCACCGGTGAGGAATCAGCGCAGTGCAGACAGTGCCTCGATGATCGCATGCGGGCCATTGGATACAGGCTCGTCGTGGATCGAGGAGACATAAAAGAATTATAAAGACGATATCAAGACGATATAGAGACAATATAAAGATAATATAGAGACAATATGACAAGAGGGAGATTAGGAGTTTCAAATGTATAAGTATGACCCAAAATCATTGATCGCTGATGAATTCATAAATGACGCTGAGATACGTGCCACTTTGGAATACGCTGAGGCGAACAAAAGAAACGTCGAGCTTATCGACGAGATACTTGAGAAGGCGCGTCCGGTCAAGAATGAGAATGGCTCGGGCTGCACATGCAGGGGGCTGACCCACAGGGAGGCTTCGGTGCTCTTGGCCTGCGACCTTCCGGATAAGATAGAGCGCATATACGAGATCGCCGAGGAGATAAAGCTGGCGTTTTACGGAAACCGCATCGTGCTGTTCGCGCCGCTTTACTTGTCGAATTACTGTGTGAACGGCTGTCTGTACTGCCCGTATCACATGAAGAACAAACACATCGCGAGAAAGAAACTGACGCAGGAGGAAGTTCGCGCCGAGGTGATCGCGCTTCAGGACATGGGTCATAAGAGGCTGGCTATCGAGTCAGGCGAAGACCCGGTCAACAATCCGATCGAGTACATCCTTGAATGCATCAAGACGATCTATTCTGTGAATCACAAGAACGGCGACATCAGGCGTGTGAACGTTAATATCGCTGCTACGACCGTTGAGAATTACCGTAAACTCAGGGATGCCGGCATAGGTACGTATATCCTGTTCCAGGAGACATACCACAAAGACAGCTATCTGAAGCTTCATCCGACCGGCCCTAAGCACGACTACAATTACCACACCGAGGCCATGGACAGAGCCATGGAGGGCGGTATAGACGACGTGGGGCTTGGAGTGCTTTTCGGACTTGAAATGTATAAATACGAGTTCGCAGGGCTTATAATGCATGCGGAGCATCTTGAAGCCGTGCACGGCGTTGGCCCACATACGATAAGCGTGCCAAGGGTGAAGCGCGCCGACGATATAGACCCTGACGTCTTCGACAACGGAATAGACGATGATACATTCATCAAGATCGCCGCTTGCATCAGGCTGGCAGTGCCTTATACAGGTATGATAATATCCACCCGTGAGTCTGAGGAAGTTCGCTCTAAGATAATGCGCGTTGGTATCTCTCAGATAAGCGGCGCGAGCCGTACTTCCGTTGGAGGCTACACCGAAGAGGAGCGTCCTCACGACACAGAGCAGTTTGACGTTTCCGATCAGCGCACGCTCGACGAGGTTGTCAAGTGGCTTATGGAGAACGGGCACATTCCATCATTCTGCACCGCTTGCTACCGCGAGGGCCGCACAGGCGACCGCTTCATGGCGCTCTGCAAAAATGGGCAGATCCTGAATTGCTGCCATCCTAACGCGCTGATGACGCTCGCGGAGTATCTGGTTGACTACGCTTCTCCTGAGACCCGTGAGATCGGCTGGGATATGATCAAAGAAGAACTTGAGAAGATCCCTAAAGAGAAGGTGCGTCAGATCGCTGAGGATAACATAAAGGCGATCAGGGAATCGAATCGGAGGGACTTCAGATTCTAATACTTTCATCAGTTGATGTGGTTACCGGGCCTGTACCGGCATCGCATCAAACTTCGGAGAGGAAACTTATCTTTAAATGAGCTATTTGGACAACATCAGAAATTTCAGCATTATCGCGCATATCGATCACGGCAAGTCGACTTTGGCTGACAGGCTTATAGAGATGACGGGCCTTGTCGAATCGCGTGATATGAAAGAGCAGTATCTGGACAATATGGATATCGAGCGCGAGCGCGGTATCACTATAAAGCTCCAGACTACGAGGCTTTCGTACAAGGCGAAGAATGGCGAGGAGTATATACTCAATCTCATCGACACACCGGGACACGTTGACTTCAACTACGAGGTGTCGAGGAGCCTGGCTGCCTGCGACGGCGCTGTGCTTGTCGTGGACGCGACTCAGGGCGTGGAGGCCCAGACTCTCGGCAATGTGTATCTGGCGCTCGATGAGGATCTTGAGATACTGCCTGTGCTGAATAAGATGGACCTCGACTCGGCAAGGCCGGATGATGCCAGGGCCGAGATAGAGGACATCATCGGCCTTGACGCCTCGGAGGCTCCGGAGATCTCTGCCAAGACGGGCATGGGAGTCTCCGAGATGCTTGAAAAGCTTGTCGAGGTCATACCAGCTCCGACAGGAGATCCTGATGGCAAACTCAAAGCCCTTATTTTCGATTCTTACTACGACAGCTATAAGGGCGTAGTGATATATACCCGTGTATTCGACGGCAAGGTAAAGCGCGGTGATATGATCCGCATGATGAATACCGGCAAGAACTACGAGGTGACCGAAGTCGGCTACTGCATCCCGGGCATGCTCCCGGCGGGCGAACTAAAAGCCGGCGAGGTCGGCTACATCTGCGGCAGCATCAAGCAGGTGGCTGACGCACGGGTCGGCGATACCATCACTTTGGCGGCCGACCCTACGAGCGAGCCTCTCAAGGGATACAAGAAGGCGCAGTCGATGGTGTACTGCGGCATCTTCCCGGCTGAAGGCGAGAAGTACGAGAACGTAAAGGACGCTCTTGAGAAACTACAGGTAAATGACGCGGCTTTCAACTTCGAGCCCGAGAATTCGGCGGCGCTCGGATACGGATACAGATGCGGCTTCCTGGGGCTCCTTCATATGGACGTCATAACGGAGAGGCTCGCGAGGGAATTTGACCTCGATGTCATCACGACCCTGCCTTCTGTTGTGTATAAGGTCGTGATGAAGGACGGGCAGGTCCTCGACATCCAGAATCCTTCAAACCTGCCCGATCCTACGCTGATCGCGCACATCGAGGAGCCTATAGTCAAATGCGACATCATGACTCCAAACGACTATGTTGGCAGCATAATGGCGCTATGCCAGAACCGCCGCGGCAATATGGTGCACATGGAATATCTCACACCTACGAGAGTCCAGCTCCACTACGAGATGCCGCTCAACGAGGTCATATACGACTTTTTCGACGCACTCAAGTCCCGAACAAGAGGCTACGCGTCGCTCGACTACGAGTTCCTGAGATACCAGCCTGCCAAACTGGTCAAGCTGGATATTCTCCTCAACCACGAACTCATCGACGCGCTCTCGACTATCGTTCCTGAAGAAGAGGCGATGGCGAAGGGCAGAGGCATCTGCGAGAAGCTCAAGGAGATCATTCCAAGGCATCAGTTCGAGGTGCCTGTGCAGGCGGCTATCGGTCAGAAGATCATTGCCCGCGAGACAGTAAGAGCTTACCGCAAAGACGTACTCGCCAAGTGCTACGGCGGAGACGTCTCGCGTAAGAAGAAACTCCTCGAGAAGCAAAAGGCCGGTAAAAAGAGGATGCGCCAGTTCGGTACAGTAACCGTTCCACAGGAGGCATTCACCGAAGTCCTTAAACTCGATGACGGAAAATAGAGATATCGACTGACACCAATCTCTCAAATATAGCTAAAATGCACCAATATATTGGCACCTAAATCAAAATATATCCGATTTTGCGCCAATCTAACGCCAATCTAGCGCTGACTTGCTTTGATTCTGTATGCAATTCGCTTTATTTCTCTTAGATTTGAAGTGATTTTAGCGTATTTCCAGCTATATGCTGTACTACAGATCAAAACAGTTGGCGCATATTTGATCAAAATGGCCGAAAAGTGCCAATTATTTGGCACATTTTCGATCATATTGGCCTAAAAAGTGCCAATCACAATCATTAAGAAGAAACAGGAATGAATAAAAAAGGAATATATATCCATATACCGTTTTGTGTAAGAAAGTGCAATTACTGCGCTTTCTTATCTTGTGTCGCCGATGAGGCTCCAAGAGAGGAATACTCGCAGGCATTGATAAAAGAGATAAAGCTCAGGGCGAAGGCTATGGCTGAAGAAGCTGAGCAAAGGGGAGAAGACCCGGCCGAAGCTCTCAAAATCGATACCGTATATGTTGGCGGAGGCACTCCATCGGTGCTCGATGTGTCTCAGATGCGTGAGATCATGCATACAGTCAATAAATGTTTTATCGTAAAGGATGGCGCAGAGGTCACTATCGAGGCGAATCCTGCGACTCTCGGGCGCAAAGACGGTGTGATGCTTGCCAAGCTTCAGGCGTACAAATTCATAGGGTTCAACAGGCTCTCCATGGGCGTGCAGTCTATGGACAATGACAGGCTTCATTTCCTTGGGCGTATCCATACACCGCTCAATGTTGAGAGGGATATGGACCTCATAAGGCGCAAGGGATTCTACAATGTCAATCTCGACCTCATGTTTTCTGTGCCGGGGCAGACTACTGAAGACGCTCTGGCTGATGTAGAGCATATACTCAGCTTTGAGCCCGAGCACATATCTTGCTACAGCCTTCAGATAGAGGAAGGCACCCCGTTCGCTTCGATGATCGATAGCGGAGAGATGACTGAGGTCCCTGACGAAGAGGACAGGGCAACTTATCACAAAATATGCGAAAGACTCAAAGAAGCCGGTTATGAGCACTATGAGATAAGCAATTTCGCGAAACCGGGATACAGGTCGCAGCACAATAGCCTGTACTGGAACATGGACGATTATATAGGCTTTGGGCTCGGCGCGAGCGGTTTCCTCGGTGGCGTTAGGTATAAGAATACAGAGAATTTTGATGAGTATTTCAAAGCAGCTGACGAGGGGAGGCTCCCGGTAGCGGATGAGCACGTGAATTCTGCCTTCGACAATATAAGCGAGGCGGTGTTCACAGGGCTTAGGCGCATCGAAGGTATCTCGTATAAGGATGCTATCGAAGCATACCTCAGAGCAGACGATGCAGACGAAAGCATCGCAGCGAGATTCGCAAACCTCTCATCAGATCCTGCTGCACCATCCAATGATGCTGCATCCGAGGCATTTTGGGAGATCTTCAAAGAATCTAAGGCGGAGGCCGTAGACTACGCGGCTCGCGGGCTCCTCATAATAGATAACGATGGCCTTAAACTCACAGAGCTAGGCATAGATATAAGCAATTCGATAATGTCATTATTCGTGTAAAACGATACAATAACTTTAGAAAGACTTAAAAGAAAGCGTACAGGAGGCTAGACATGAAGCAGTACATAATGGCGCTCGACCAGGGCACAACAAGCTCAAGGACGATCATTTACGATAAGGCGGGCAACATCATTTCCGTCGTACAGAGAGAGTTCACCCAGATATTCCCGCACGAGGGTTGGGTAGAGCACGATGCTATGGAGATCTGGGCATCCCAGATGGGTACAGCTCAGGAGGCACTTCTCAAAGCCGGCCTCACATACAAGAACATCGCGGCTATCGGTATCACCAACCAGCGTGAGACCACAGTCGTATGGGACAAGAAAACTGGCGAGCCTGTCTACAACGCTATCGTATGGCAGTGTCGCCGTACAGCGGATTACGCTTCCAAACTCAAACCTCACGAAGAGATGATCAAGCAGAAGACAGGTCTTCTCGCAGACCCTTACTTCAGCGGCACCAAGCTCGCGTGGATACTCGACAACGTAAGAGGCGTCAGGGCAAGAGCCGAGAGAGGAGAGCTTCTCTTCGGTACTATCGAGTGCTGGCTCATCTGGAAGCTGACAGGCGGCAAGGTCCACGTATCCGACTATTCAAATGCTTGCAGAACTATGCTCTTTGACATCAACACACTGCAGTGGGATGAAGAGCTCTGCAATCTTCTGAACATCCCTATGTGCATGCTCCCGACTCCTGTCGAGTGCTCGGCTCACTTCGGCGACACTGCTGATGAGATCTTCGGCGGACCGATACCTATCACAGGTTCGGCGGGTGACCAGCAGGCAGCGCTCTTTGGAGAAGCTTGCTTCGAAGAAGGCGATATCAAGAGCACATACGGTACAGGTAACTTCCTGCTGCTGAACACTGGCGACAAGCCGGTAGCTTCCAAGAACGGACTGCTCACGACTATCGCATGGGGCCTCAACGGTAAGGTCACTTACGCTCTCGAAGGCTCGGTATTTATCTGCGGAGCCGCGGTGCAGTGGCTGAGAGACCAGATGAGGTTCTTCAGAAGCGCACCTGAATCCGAGGCTCTTGCGGATTCCGTTCCTGATACAGGCGGAGTATATGTAGTGCCTGCATTCGCGGGCCTCGGCGCTCCTTACTGGGACCCTGAAGCAAGAGGAGCTATGTTTGGTATCACAAGAGGAACTACAAGAGAACACATCATCAGAGCGGTTCTCCAGGCTCTTGTCTTCCAGAACGAAGACCTGATGTCTGCGATGAGAGCGGATACAGGCAAAGACATAGAGACGCTCAAGGTCGACGGCGGAGCAGCGATGAACGATCTTCTGATGCAGTTTCAGGCTGACATCTCCGACGCGGATATAGTAAGATACGCATCCATTGAATCGACCTCACTCGGAGCAGCTTACCTTGCGGGCCTCGCAGTAGGCTATTACGAGAGCCTCGACGATATCGTATCGAGCAAGGAGATCGCTAAGACTTTCAAGCCACGCCTTGGTGAGAAGGAAAGAATGGAAAATCTCGGCGGCTGGCACAGAGCTGTAAAGGCCACTATCGCCTTTCACGCAAAGTAAACAAACAGGAATGCGCCGGAACACAGACTAATTACGCATAGCGACTGGTAATAAGTTTCCATGTTGGTAAGCGGGCTGGCGCGATAGGTGGCTTGCATGAAAACCGAGCAAAACAAAGGCTACATGATGATATTGCTTGCAGGAGTCCTATGGGGATCCATAGGTCTCTTCTCGACTATGATGACCAACGCCGGAATGGACACCGGCAGTGTGGCGTTTTTCAGAGTGCTCGCGTCATCGGTCATGCTGGCTCTTCTTCTCATAATTAAGGGAAAGGGCGTCAGCCTGTTTCACATCAGCAAAAGAGGCCTTATCTCGTGCGCACTGATCGGACTCTTCTCGCAGGCGTTCTTCAACATCTGCTACATGAGCACCATCAAGCATGGCGGCATGGCAACAGCAGCAGTGTTCCTCTATACATCACCGGTCTTCGTTGCTATAATGTCACGGCTGTTCTTCCACGAGGCTCTGACGCGCAACAAGATACTAGCTATCGTCATAAACATAGTGGGCTGCATGCTCGCTGTGACGGGAGGAGACTTCTCCGACGTAAAGATCTCCGGCTATGTCGTACTCGTGGGAGTGCTCGCGGGCTTCACTTACGCGCAGCTTCCTGTGCTCTCGAGGACGGGCGCCGACAAAGAGGATCCTTTCACGGCCGCGTTCTACGGACAGCTCTTCGGCATGATACTCCTGTTCTTCATGATCCGCCCATATAACGGCATAGGCTGCGAGCTCACGCCTACTGTCATCCTTGCGATAGTGGGCATAGGGATTTTTCCTTCGGCTCTGGCATACAGCGCTTACTATACGGGCCTCAGCAGGATAAAGGAGACTTCGAAGGTGCCGGTGTTCGCTTCGGTGGAGACCATAGTTGCGGCCCTTATTGGCTACATTGCATTTGGCCAGACGATCGGTCTTGGAAAGATACTCGGCATCGCGCTGGTGCTCGTATCGATAGTTGTCATGAACCGTAGGCGAGCGACAAGAGTGGAGATTTGGCTGAACAGATCACAGATTGAAAAACAATAGGCAGATAAATAGAACTGAATGGCAAAATCGAATCAGCATGATGTAAACATGCTAAGCGGCAACTTAATAAAGAATATCCTGATAGTAGCGCTTCCGATATCCGCGAGCGCTATTTTACAGCAACTTTTTAACTCGGCGGATACGGCCATAGTAGGCCGCTTTGCCGGAAGCGAGTCTCTTGCTGCTGTAGGCGGAAACGGTTTTGTCATCTCACTTATGGTAAGCCTTTTTACGGGCATGGCGGTAGGCGCTAATGTGGTGATGTCGAACCGCATCGGAAGAGGCGATGAAGAGGGCATCTCCAAAACCCTACATACTACGATCCTTTTCGCGGCTATAAGCGGAATAGTGATGTCGGGCATAGGCCTTTCCATGGCAGATATCATACACTCATGGATGGGAACCGGCGAAGAAGGGAGCTTCCTCAGACAGGAGGCAGTGTCGTATTTCAGGGTATATTTCTGCGGAATTCCATTCATACTGCTATACAATTTCGAGTCGGCGCTTTTCCGAAGCAAAGGAGATACGAGGCGGCCACTCATCGTCCTTATGATAGCCGGGGTCCTAAACGTAGGCCTCAACATCCTGTTCGTTGCGGGATTTGGCATGACTGCCGCAGGAGTCGCTCTGGCAACATCGATCTCCAACGCCTTTAGCGCTCTGACTCTTATGTACTTTCTCGTCAAAGAGCCGGGTCCGTTCCAGCTAAAAGCGAGCAAGCTGAAGATGGATAAAGCGACAGTAGCGGATATCGTAAGGATAGGCATACCCGCGGGCATTCAGTCGAGCATGTTCGGCTTAGCCAATGTTATAATGCAGTCCACAGTAAACTCACTTGGATCTACAGTTATCGCCGGAACTACTGTTGGTGTCAATGCGGAGTTCTTCGCGTTCTTTACGGTGAATGGCTTCAGCCAGGCATGTACAAGCTTCGTGGGGCAAAACTACGGTGCAAGGAACCTCCAGCGCTGCAAGAAATCCACGCTCACTACTCTCGCACTCGGAACTGTATTCTGTATGGGCATGAGTATACTGTTCGTAATACTTAGATACCCGATAGCGTATATCTTTACAGGTGAGGCTGCGGTGGCCGAGCTCGCCGCGATGAGATTTATCCGCGTCGGCTTGTTCCAGCCCATAAACGGCATAAGCGATATGCTCTCGGGCAGCATGCGTGGCATGAGGAAATCTCTTGTGCCTGCGCTTATAACCGTGATTGCCATATGTGGAGTGCGCCTGCTTTGGATATTCGTTATATATCCGATGAACAAGACTTATGAGTTCCTCATAGTCGCTTACCCGGCGAGCTGGGTAGTCTGTACTACCTGCATGGTCACGGCATATATCATTGTCATGAGGAGATTGAAGAGGAAGGGAATACCTGATGGACGCTGATGAACTTATAAGAGCAAAAGCGGAAGACAGAATAGCGCAGTGTCGTGACGGATGGTACGTAACTTCGACGGGCCTCCTTGATTCGCACGAGCAGGCGATAGTGCAGGGCGTGACGAGGCGCGGATCAGCTGGAGTCAGGACCCTCATGTACGGCGGCTACGAAGGCGCTGAGCGGAGGATGCTGGTGTGCATCCCTGCAGATATTCCGATGACTGATGAAGAGGCTGTGTCCGGGCTCCTCGAAGTACTAAGAGTAGAGAAGCCTGCCATATCCCGTGAACTCTCGCACCGCGATTATCTCGGCTCAATACTCGGTCTTGGCATAGACAGAAGCGTTACGGGCGACATACTTGTAAGAGACGATGGTGCGGACATAATAATAATGCCCGAGATCGCAGACTTTCTGAAGCGGGAGTACAGCCAGGTGGGCAGGACGGTTGTCAAAGTGTCCACTGTGCCGATCGAAGAACTGATCATCCCGGATATTAGAACAGAGGTCATAAAGGACACAGTTCCGTCTCTCAGGCTCGACTGCGTCATATCCTCGGCGTTCAGGATATCCCGCGCAAAAGCCGCAGAAGCGATCAGAGCGGGGATCGTTTCGGTAGACCATATAGAATGTCTAAAGACGGATTTCAGGCTCGAGGAGGGCGCTATAATGGTGCTCAAGGGCAAAGGCAAGGCTGTGCTCAGAGAGGTCGGCGGCGAGTCGAAGAAGAACCGCGTGTGGATAAAGATCGAGCGCTTCGTTTAGAGAAAACCGCTCCTTGATATACATACGAAATCATATATAATAAACGTCGGGCGCTCAGTTTCGTCGGTTCATGCAGAGCGTTGCGAACTGCAGCGAAATAGAAAACAATAACAAATAACTTACAAATCGCTAACGAATCACTAACAAATCACTTACAAGTCGTTAACACTGACATTTCCCAAAGAGGAAACGGATAAAGGAGAATGCGCAAAATGTTGATAGCAGTTACTTATGAGGATGGCAACGTATTCCAGCACTTCGGACATACAGAAAACTTCAAGCTTTACGAAGTAGAGGACGGAGAGATCAAATCCAGCCGTGTGATGGATACAAACGGAACAGGCCACGAGGCACTGGCATATCTTCTCGCAGATAACGATGTAAACGTTCTTATCTGCGGAGGAATGGGGCAGGGAGCTAGCGACGCTCTTACAGCTGCGGGCCTTGAGGTTATCTCAGGCGTTGCCGGCAACACTGATGAGGCAGTTGCAGCTTATCTCAGAGGCGAACTGGTAAGCTCCGGTGTCAATTGCGATCACCACGATCACGAACACGGTCACAGCCACGAGCATGGTCACTCTCACGACATGGACAGTGCTTGCGGAGCAGGCTGCGGTGGATGCAGTCCTGACGCTGCAGCGGGATGCGGCGGATGTGCCGGCTGCGGAGGCGGTGAGTCCGTTTACCTCTTTGAAGGAAAGAACGTGGGCAAGGTAGTAAAGGTCCACTATGAAGGTGCTTTTGATAATGGCGAGAAGTTCGACTCCAGCAGTGAAGACAGACCTCTGGAATTCACATGCGGTATAGGCAGCGTGATCCGCGGATTCGATAGAGCGGTAGCAGATATGGAGATCGGCGATGTAGTAAATGTACATATCGAGCCTGAAGACGCTTATGGTGTACACGATGATCGTTACATCATCACAATGGGCAAAGACGAGATCCCTGAGACGGAAGAACTTCATGAAGGTGATCAGGTAATGCTCCAGGATGAGATGGGCAGACCTTTCGACGCTCTCGTGTCTTATGTTGATGATGAGAAGATCTCGTTCGACCTCAATCATCCGATGGCAGGCAAGGCACTCAACTTCAAGATAGAGCTTCTCGAGGTTAGGTAAGCGATCCGAATTGTTAAAAAGTTTTTCAGATTTATAGTAGACATTGCCTGGCAATTAAGTTATAATACCACTTGCGCACGAAAAAAGTGCGCAACATATGGCGCATTGGTCAAGAGGTTAAGACGTCGCCCTCTCACGGCGGAATCCAGGGTTCGATTCCCTGATGCGCTACCAAGAAGACCCCTCATTTTGAGGGGGTCTTTACTTTGCGCTTTTTTTAGAGAAGCGAACCCTGGATTCCGAATGGAAGGGTTCGTATCCAGGCGGATCACACACACATCTATCTCGCTTCTATCATGCATCCGCTTAAAATGGACAGCTCATGTTCGTAAACAGACAAGTAGATCATGTGACAATGCTCCCTAATGTTGTTGACAATACTATTGGCATATGGCAAAATGATAAGTGGTGACGAGTTTTTTCTTTTAACCTGTTATTGAGAAAAATCGCATTCTAAATGGGGGATAGTCCACTCTTTTGACACTGTTACTAACAGTAGTTTAAAAAGTTTTATTGGGAGGAGGTATATCATGAAGAAAGTTATCGTTGCGTTGCTGTCACTTGTGATGGTATTTGCCATGACTGCCTGCGGCGGTGGTGGCGGCTCTGATTCCGGTGGCGATCAGGTCACAGTACTCAAGATCGGCCACGTAGAAGCTGAAGATCGTTCGGTACATAAAGCTCTCCTTAACATGAAGGACAAGATCGAAGAGCAGACTGACGGACGTATTTCAGTCGAAATCTATCCTAACGCTGAGCTCGGCGGAGACGAAGAGCTGTGCGAGCAGGTAGCACAGGGTACGATCCAGATGGCTCTGCCATCCACATCCGTTATTACCGCATATGACGAAAAGATTGGTATCCTTGATATGCCATATCTCTTCAAAGACGCTCAGGCTGCGTTCGATGCTCTTGATGGTGAGCTCGGCGATCAGATCGACGAGTGGATCGCAGACAGCGGATTCGTTTCGCTCGGCTACATCTACAATGGCCCAAGAAGCACAACTAATAACCTGAGACCTATCTACACACCTGATGATCTTGCAGGTATGAAGATGCGTGTTATGAACTCGCCTGTATTCATCACGATGTATGAGACTCTCGGCGCAAACCCTACTCCGATGAGCTTCTCCGAACTGTACACTGGACTCCAGCAGAACGTAGTTGATGGTCAGGAGAATCCTCCTACACTCATCTATGCTTCTAAGTTCCAGGAAGTACAGAAGTATCTGACAATGGACGCTCACGTTCATAATTTCCTGCCTATCCTGACAAACAAGGCTTGGCTTGATTCCCTGAGCGATGAGGACCGCGCTATTGTCGAGAAGTGCTGCGAAGAATTCGTAACAGAGCAGCGTGAGACAGAGCTCAAGGACAACGAGGATATCGTCAAGAAGCTTGAGGATGAGGGAATGGAAGTTAACTACCTCACAGAAGATCAGCAGAAGGCATTCGTTGAAAAAGTTCAGCCTATGTACGATAAGTACAAAGCAGAGTGGGGCGAAGAGATCTTCGACCTCGCTGAGTCCTACAACAAATAATTTAGTGGGTTACTGATTTGATTCCGGGGCCGGTTCGCCTGCCCCGGATTTACCTTTGAAAGGAGTTGGAGCCCTGTGAAACAAGAAAGTGTTTTCAAAAAGTTGGTATTCGGTTACGACAAGCTAGAGGAAGTAGTTCTCTGCATGAGCCTTGTCGCGACTACGCTTATCATCTTTTTGCAGATCATAATGCGCTCCGTATTCAACTCATCGCTTACCTGGAGCGAGGAGCTGACCCGCTATATCTTCATCTGGCAGATATGGCTCGGCGTCAGCATAGCGCAAAAAGAAAAACAGCACATCCGGGTAGAACTGCTTTTCACAATATTTAAAAACGAGAAATTCAAGAAGGTCATAGAGATCATCGCTGGAATCATACTGATCGCGTTCAACGTGTTCCTGGTCATTTACGGCTGGGAGGTAGTACAGCAGATGATCCAGAGAGGCAACCTGTCGGGTGCGATGCGTATGCCGATGTGGTATGTCTTCCTTTCTCTGCCTGTATCTTCTTTCATATTCGGTCTGCGTCTTATCGGACAGCTAGTGACCGATATTAGGATATTACTCGGCAAGAAACAGGAAGGAGGGGAAGGATAAATGCAAACTGCTATATTATTCATTAGCTTCTTCGTTCTGCTTCTGCTGGCGGTACCTATTGGTTACTCCATCGGTATCGCGACATTGCTGGCCCTCGTGTTTGGCGGCGACAGCTCGATCCCACTTATCATGGTCGCGCAAAAAGCCGTCACAGGCTGTGACTCGTTCCCGCTGATGGCTGTTTCGTTGTCGGCGGGCTCAGTATGGTAACTACCATAACATGCATGTTCTTCGCGGCGATATCCGGCTCAGCGATGGCGACCACTTCGGCTGTCGGTGCGTTCATGATCCCTGAGATGAAAAGACACGGCTATGCCGAGGGCTTCTCAGCTGGTATCTGCGCGGCTGCCGGTACTATCGGTGTAATCATTCCACCTAGCATCCCGTTCGTTATCTACGGTGTAGCTACCGGTACATCCATCACCGATCTCTTCAAGGCAGGCCTGCTTCCGGGCGTTGCGATGGGCGTTGCGCTTATGATCTGCTGCTACATCATAAGTAAGAAGGAAGGCTTCAAGGGAGAGACCAAAGAGTTCAGCTTCAAGGCTGTATGGGTGAGCTTCAAGGACGCTATCTGGGCGCTCCTGTCACCGGTCATCATCCTCGGCGGTATCTATTCAGGATACTTCACACCGACAGAAGCTGCTGTTATAAGCGTTGTATATTCGTACATCGTCGGAAGGTTCGTATATCACGAGCTCGACAGAAAGGGTGCTTATCAGGCTCTTAAGAACACCATCGTTGTAAACGGTGCAACTACCTTCATGGTAGGTCTCTCATCCGCTTTCGCTGCGTATCTGAGCCTTGCCGGTATCCCAAGACAGATCGCAAATTCCATGCTGCAGATCTCGGACAACAAGTTCGTATTGCTGATCATCATCAACATATTCCTGCTTGTCGTAGGATGCCTTGTTGATAATATCCCGGCTACGATCATTCTTGCTCCGATACTTCTGCCGGTAGTTACACAGCTTGGCATGAGCCCGGTCACCTTCGGTATCATGCTGACGATGAACCTCGCTATCGGATTCTGCACACCGCCTTACGGCATCGACCTGTTCGTAGCTTCGGCTATTTCGGGTGTATCGATAGGCAAGATGATGAAGTACATGGTATGGTTCATCTTCGCACTTATCGTAGTGCTTGCGATGGTCACATACTGGCCGGCATTCACAATGTTCACTATGAACTAAACACTCAGCTTAAGAGATCATTGGAGCTTTGCTCCTGGTGGAAGACATGCATAACATGATCATCATCCAGTGCATAGGCTTCGTAGCTGCGGGCCTTCTTATCGGCTCGTTCCAGTGCAAACGAAGCCGCCTGATGTTCTTCTTCCAGATGTGCTCGGGGATAGCGTATATCATACACTTCTATCTGCTGGGTGCTCTGTCAGGGAGCGGAAGTCAGCTTTGCACCATACTAAGGGGATTCGTATATTCCCAACATGGTAAGAAGTGGGCAGACTGGAAGGGCTGGCCCGTGTTGATTGTATTCCTCAATCTGGCGGCGTCGCTTCTCACCTGGAAGAACGCGATGAGCTTGTTGCCATTCATCGGTACAGCTGGCACAACGATAGCTGGAGCGAAGGGCAACGGCAAGCACGTCAGACTGATGAACCTGTTCGTCTGCTGCCCGGCCTGGCTGATATATGACATCTACTCTCATTCCATAGCGGGTATGATGTGCGAGACATTCATACTGTGCTCGATCATTATCTCGGTCATCCGTTTCGGCTGGAAGGCTCTTGACGGAGACGGGGAGGACCGCGGCGAAAATAGAGATGATGAGCCTAAAGGAATCGTGAACGGATCAAATCAAGAAGAATAGGAAAAAAGGGTTATATTATATGTCGACCGCTGAAGATAACGCTTCAGCGGTTTTTCTTTTCGAGGGCAATTAAAGTTATCGCCCTTATGTGCTAAAATATACATCGTGTAAAACGGTATCAGACAGGTTTCAGGCAGAAATCGCTGTTTAGGATTGAGTCTGAAAAAGAAGAAGGCGGGCGTGGTATGAAATACAGCATAATGATCACATCCCTGTTTGGGGGAAAAGCTAGACCGGAGCTCGATTACTATTATACGGAAGACTCCGAGCGCACGCAGTACTGCAACGCGTTGCTCGCTGCGGAGGCGAGCTCTAAGTATATTCTTGCCAAGCATCACATTGACGAGATCATCACTCTCGGCAGCAAGTCAACTTACGACCCTGGCGATGAGATGAAGCAGATGGTGCTTAGGGAAGGCTCATCTTTCTATTCTTCTGATGTCAATTCACTGTCGACATACAGCTTGCTGAGATACAGGCTGGCTCAGTATATCGATGAGATCCGCATAGAGGAGCAGGATACGAGAGAGCTTCTCAGCGAAGAAGATCAGCGAAGGGTAAAGGACTTCTGCCGCGCGTTCTACAGAGACCACATCCAGCCTGATGGTAACACCAAGTTCAATCGCACACTTGATGCTCTGAGACGCGACATCGAACTGAGAACACTATTTTTGGATGAATTCGTACGGGCGATGCCTGAGGTAGCGGATGCTCCTGACAGATATAAACAATGGACACTCAATTATCTATATGATGAGATGAAAGATAGCGCCAAACTTGAACTTCTCGAAGGAAACGAAGACGTAAAGATCAGGTTTATCCCTACAGGAAAAATGGGCAGTCTCTCAGTCGCAGATAAGCTGGCTGGCGAATTCAACATGCTTGTAAGCAATTCGGGCGGAGAGCTCGATATCGAACTGTATATATGCATCCTGAGTGAAGACGCATCTGACTCATTCGCTCTGATGAATCTCATGGAGATATTCAAGACTCTTTCCAACAGCCATATCAAGATCAAAAAGATCGCGACCGCGCTTCCTTTGGCCGACGAGTTCGCCAATTCCATCACGGACGATACAGAGCTTTACAGCATATCCGATCTTATCGCAGGTACCAGGTCTTTCCTGAAGTACGGCAAGACCGATCTTCTGATGGATTACTGGAAGAAGCAGGGTACCGAGAACCTATATATCGAGAGACTGCTCTACGCCATGAGAAATATTGACGTGGGCATCTCACTTTGCGATATAAACGACATCGAGAGAGGTATCAACAGCCTCAGAAACATCTTTGCCGAAGGAGACTTCGTGCCGGGGGATGATCTTGTCGAGCGATATTTCGATATCATTATCGATGGGATCAAGGCTGACTACGGAGTGCTCGTTACAGGTGATACGATCAATTTCATTGATCTGGTCAAATGGTCGTATCGAAAGGGCTTCTGGCAGCAGACTCTTACGCTAATAGAGTCTAGGGCTCCTAGGGATTTCGTAAACAGGGGCATCTATTACTATCTTGGTTCCGAGGATGATCGCGATAAGGTAGTAAGGATACTTGGCCAGGTATATTACGATCTCAGGATATTCGAAAAATACAAACTTGATGATGTGTCCCATTACTTCATTAAGTTCTACGGCAGAGCTCGTACAGACAGGGCAGGGCTAAGTGGAGATGGTATACCTGTCCAGAGAGCGTATGCGGCTTTGAGAAGTTCGGATATGGATGTGGAAGATGACGATATAATAAAGGCCCAGACTTTATGTCCTGACAGAGAGGCTGTAAGTAATCTGCTCTTTGCATATTACGTGGCAGGCCATGTGAGAAACACTACAAATCATGCTGAGGATGAAGAGGATACATTTGAAAGAAGAGAAACTGATGTAAGTGAGAGGATGAATCTCATCAGGCAGACTATTGAGAATTTCATCTCCAAGTATGATCAAGTGCTCGCGTTGATGCCTGAGCAAGATCCTGAGATCCCGAAAGTAAGTAATGCCGAGATAAGAGCCTATGCTCAGACACTTAAGCCAAGATACGGTAGGTCATACGATGGCAACAGGCGTGGCGGCTATCAAGATAATAGACAGCACGACTCGAACAAACAAAAACAGGATGATAAGCAGCCGGAAAGAGATGGCAGCAAGCCTGAAGAAGATTCTGAGATCAAACAGAGCAGCGATCAGATTAATCTGAATAATGAGCAGAGCGAACGGATCAATGCAGACAACGAACAGAGTCAGAACAACGATCAAAATAATCAGTAAAACTTAAACAATCTAAGCAACATATTTTAACAATTAATGGACCACATACGTAAACCTACAACCAAAGCGGGAAAGATACTCAGAGAATTCCTAATAATCCTCTTATCAGCATTCTGCAGTACATTTGTGCAGATGTTCGTAATGATACCTAACGGTATGACTTCTGGCGGGCTGCCTGGAATCACCAGGATGATCACACATATCTTCCCGTGGGACTACTCACTCGTTTATTACTCGATATCCATGGTGATCGTTATCACAGCGTGGATCACGATGGGAAAAAGAGAGCTTGAGCGCATCATCGCACTCGCTATCACATATCCGGTGCTGCTCTTTATATTCGAGCATATTCACTTCCAGTTGCTCGACTCTGAAGACCGTCTGCTGGCGTCCCTGATAATGGGCGTATTTTACGGTCTGGCATCCGGTATAGGCTATGTCGGAGGATATTCATCCGGCGGCACTGATACGCTGGCCAGGGTGCTTAAATACAAGCTGTTCAACTTTCTCAGGGTCGCTGACATCAAGCTGGTGATAGATGTCACTATCATCATAATCTCGGCCTTCGTATTCGATACAAATGTCGCGATGTACGCTGTCATCACTTCGGTCGTTACGGCACGCGTGATCTCTGCGATACTTACCGGTTACAACGGCAGAACTGTCAAGTTCGAGATAGTTCCTAGCTCTGAAGAAAAGGGCGAAGAGATCATTCGCTATGTGATCGATGTGATGGACCGCGATGTTACTTCGCATATCGCAAGAGGTGAGTACACCAAGACGGAGAGGCGCACGTTGTCTGTTGCATGCACTCCTCACGAGGCGCTGGATTTGAAGCGCTTTGTCGCTGAAAGCGATCCTGCCGCATTCTCGGTGATGAGCTCTATCCTGACTGTATGGGGTGAGAACTTCTCTAACATCAAGGATGTTTACAACAATTGATAGATTATAGGGAGAAGGTGCGTTTTCCGTACAACTTTAGATAATAGCGGCTTTCTGATACATCAGCGTGGGCTATATGCTCACGCTTTTTGCTTGCCCCGTAAATACTTGACGAAAACTTAATATTTGTAAAGGTGATGCTTAACAGATAGTTAGAAAGCCACATATGTTGCTAAAAGGGTAGTAGTGTAGACGTGGAGGTTACTGTGCCCAAAAAGCACAGGTTTTGTCATCTCTTAGACTAAAGAAAAGGGACATAGGTATTTTATGAAGAAAAGACTGGCGGCTATACTCCTGGTGTTCACGCTGATATTTGGCGTGGCGCCTGCTCAGAGTATTTTTGCTGCAAGTAACAATATTGAGGATGCCGCTGTTTATCACACTCCGAAGGACGATTATAAGAGTGGCGACTGTATATTGACTGCAAGCAAATGCATGATCAGAAGGGCTTTGATCATGAAAGGCTCAAAGGCTTGGGCAACGGTCACTAATAAGACACTAAGAGGGTCAGCGACTGTGCTCGGACAGCTTCTCAACTCATTCACATTTGAAGCTGACGGACTCGCGTTCAAGATCGGATGCGGGTATTTCAGCGGTAACGGTGACGCGGCAAGGACAAAGGAAATAGAGAATCTTCTGAAGCAGCACCCTGAAGGAATTGTAGTATGGGGAAGCAATTCGTCCAAGAACGGCACTCACGGCTTGCTTGTGACGGGCGTTAAGAGCGGCGTTGTATATGCTGCGGACTCGCTACACAATACCGGCAACCTGTCCAAGGGGATCCAGAAGTGGTCAGAGACATCCATGAAGGGTGTGTCAAAGGTCACAAAGTATTGGTACATCAAGGAGGTAGGCCTTGCGAAGAACGCTCCTCAGCCGGCGAACGGTCAGCCGATCAAACCTATCTCAGCGAGCGACGGTAATTATGCTTCTACGCTTTCTATAAGCAACCCAAGTATTCCTGGAACTTTGAAGCAGGGCAAGGGATTTAGCGTAAAGGGCATTATCAATTCCAATTACAAGATCACTAAAGTAACTGTCGGCGTATATGATATCGCCGGGAAAGCAGTAACATCGAAGACGATCAAGCCAAAAACATGGTCATATAATCTTGCGAATATAGATTCGTATATCAAGTTCGGAACAGTGCCGGTCGGTACGTTCACCTATAAGATCACTGCCTGGGATGAAAAGGATTCGGCGGTGCTGGTAAACACAGCGTACACCGTTACAGGTACTTCGAAACTCAAGATCAAATCGTACAATGCACCTAAGAACCTGAAGAAGGGGAGTTCCTATTCTATAAAGGGCAAGATCACTTCAAACCATAAATTGACGAGTGTCTCGGTAAAGGTCTTAGATAAAGACGGCAACGTGAAGTACCAGGCAAGCGCGAATCCTAATAAGAAATCGTACAATGTCAAAAAACTCGATAGCAAGATCAAGTTTGGAAAGCTCAAGAAGGGCACTTACCACTACGTCGTAGAGGCTTCAGACACTATCAAATCGAAAACGCTTGTAAACAAAAAATTTAAAGTGAAATAAATTAAGAAATCAAGCCAATTCTGCTTAAGCGGCGGCGGGGAAATATCCCCCGGCCGCTTTTGCATTATAAGTGATTTAAGTTTTATTTTAAGTTGACCGTTTACAATCGCAGTGTAAGATAAAAACATACACCAAAGGAGAAAACTAAGATGAGTTTTAAGACCAAAGCAAAAGGAGTGCTTGC
>CADAUB010000044.1 GCA_902790965.1 uncultured Eubacteriales bacterium
ACTCCATCAATATTAGCGACACGCTCACCTTCCCTGACGATATCGCCTATCTCCTTTTCAGGATGGAATACCCCATCGGCGGATGCCCTGATCAGGCGGTTTATACTCTGCCCGCCAATATTGCCCGGGATCCCGGTGTTGGGTATAGCAGATCCCTCTCTTATGACCCTTCCAAGCGTATGGCCTCGCATGGTCTCTACCACGGCATCGCAGTCAACGCCCGCTGTGAAGCCAGGGCCTACTCCAATAACAAGTGGTGCGTCGCCTAGGCTTGTGCCTGTGTTTCTCTTGGCTATTATGGCGTCTACCACCACATCAGGCTTCACCGCCTTGATGATATTGGCCTCGGGATCTGGGATCACCGGTATGACGCCCCGTGAAAGGCAATCTAATACTTCTTCTACACTTTCGGCTCTCTCTGCCCTTACATCTTCTACGCAGGAATTGCCAAGACGGATGGCCTCAGAAAAGGCCACCGTCCTGCGCACTGCCGTAGGTACCGGCAGATCAGTCATAATGATGTCGAAGCGCGAGCGATGCAATCTGAGTGCTATACCGCTGGCAAGATCGCCCGCGCCTTTTATAACTACAAGCATTTCTTTATCCGATCAAATATGAATAATTATCTATTACTGCTTTTATGAATGCGAGTATGCCTTCAGGCAGGCCGCAATTTGGGTCGGAGATATCGTATTCCGATACATTTCCAAACAGTCTCACGCGCACTCTTGAACCATCAAGCGGCAGGAATCCGGAGTTCTCGCTGTCACGGAAGTCCTCATCGCTCGAGAAGAGTGTGAGTTTGTCCTTATATGGGCGCCCGCTGTATGGACAGAACACAGCGCAGTTGCCGCACTCATTACACATACCATCCACATGGAGTATCTGTGGCATCCCGAGCCCAGGAACATCTATTGCGATATTCGCCCTGTTAGGGCATACGTCGGTACATACCTCGCACACCGCAGCGCAGCCAAGGCAGCGATCATCTGTCTTGTCCGCAGGAGGATCGGCAAGTACACCCTTTCTGGCAAGGTGTTTTTCAATGTCGCTCTTTGCGGCAACTTCCGCGTACTTATCGAATGAAGCGCCAAGTATGGCCTTAGCCACTATCTGAGCATCGGCGATCGCCTTTACCACAGTAGCTGGGCCGCTCTTACAGTCACCTGCAACGAAGAGCCCCGGGACAGTCGTCATGAGATCGTCGTCAATGACCGGCCGCCCTGTGTCATCAAGCTTTGCGCCCGCTCCTTCATAGAGCTCTGTCTTTATGCGCTCTCCTACTGCGCAGATAACGGCTGTAGCCGGCACTTCGGTGAATTCGCCGGTACCCTTTGGAGAGCGCCTTCCACTCTCATCAGGCTCTCCGAGCACGCATATCTCACATTTTAGTTTGCCGCCCTCGAGCCCTTCAGGCGCCAGGAGTTCCATGAATTCGACTCCATCCTCTATCGCCATTACAAGCTCTTCTTCGTCAGCCGGCATATTCCTTCTGTTTCTTCTATATATCAGGCGAACATTCTCAACACCCGGTTGTTTCTTAGCCGCGCGGGCGACATCCATCGCCGTATTGCCGCCTCCTACCACGCACACATCAGTGCCGAGATCCACAGAGCCCGGTGCGGCTTTTATGGCCTCAAGGAATTCAAGAGCATCAAGCTCATCACCATATTTCAAAGCCTTGCGGCCCGGGGCCCATGCTCCTATGCAGACAACGATATCGCTAAAGCCTTCATCCTTAAGTTCCTGTACGGATGAGATCTCTCTTCCGGTGACCATTTTCGCGCCGTAAGCGGAGCAAAGAGCCACATCCTTGTCGAGTGTCTCATCGCTGATCCTGAAGCCCGGGATCACCTTGCGCGGAACGCCGCCCATCTTGTCGCTCTTTTCAAATACCGTCACATCTGCACCGGCGCGTGAAAGGAATGATGACACAGCAAGCCCGGCAGGGCCGCCTCCTATAACAGCTACCTTCTTGTCTGATGAGCCTTCTGCCTTGAGAGTCGGAAGCACTTTGTCGTACGCTGATTCGGCTGCAGCAAGCTTGACCTCACGTATGTGCAGCGAAGACTCATAGTGATTGCGCATGCATTTGTCCTGGCATGTATGAGGACAAAGTGTACCTGTCGTAAACGGAAGAGCGTTCTTTTCGAGTATGATCTTCAGAGCGTCTTCTGATCGGCCCTCTTCCATGGCCTCGAGGTAAGCTGGGATGTCCTGTTCGATCGGGCAGCCTCCGCTGCAAGGAGCGTGGAAGCAGTCGATGATCGGAAGGATCTCGCCATTCTTTCTGCTAGGAAGAGGTTTGATAGGCTTTCTGAAGCGCTCGCCCTGAGACTTCTCCACAAGCGCAGATACCTTTGCAACATCCACTCCGCTGAAGCGTTTGCAATCCATATCTTCAAAGAGCCCGCTTATCTGCGACATCCTCTGATAACCACCCGGTTTAAGAACCGTAGTAGCCATGGTGATCGGCCATATGCCAGCATCAAATACATCTTTTATATTGAAGTAATCTGCGCCGCCCGAATAACTTATCCTAAGCTTTCCGTCAAACTGCTTTGATATCCTCTCTGCGAGAGTCACAGTGAGTGGGAACAGGCTGCGCCCGGACATGTACATCTCTTCAGATGGGAGTTCTCCCGCCTTCACATCCACAGGGAAAGTGTTCGTCAGTTTGAGTCCGAATTCCAGGCCCTTCTCGTCGCAAAGCGCCTGCAATCTCTCAAACATAGGGACAGCATCGGCCCACTGGAGATCTTCGAGGAAGTGATGATCGTCAAATGCTATATAGTCAAAGCCAAGCGAATCGAGCCTCTCCCTCGCGAATTCGTATCCAAGCAATGTAGGATTGCACTTGATGAAGGTATTGAGTCCCTTCTCAGTAATGAGATAACTCGCGATGCGCTCTATCTCATCAGGCGGACAGCCGTGAAGCGTGGATTCGGTCACTGATGCCGATATCCTAGGCGAGATGGACTTTACGAATGCCTCATCGACATTTTTGAGTCTGCCATCCCTTACGGCCGCAAGAGATTCCTCCATGGCCTCTTTGAACACATCCGTCTGTGACGCATCCTTCATGCCTTCAAGGAATCTGTCTATCTTTTCGGTCTTGATGCCTTCAAGATCATAGCCCACTGACATATTGAAAACAAAAGCGTCGGGGTCTCCGAGCCCAAGCTCTTTTGCCAGTATTTTGCATACGAACCAGGCCTTTACATACTCATCAAAAGCCTGCGTCACATAAAGCTCAGTAGACCACTCACAGTTATAGCATTCGTCTGAAGCATTGATGCAAGGCTTGGATACACACGCTGCAAGCTCAGCCCCGTCCATCTGCTGCACGGTCTTAAGTTCGAAGAATCTCGAACCGGCCACGTAGGAAGCGATGATGTTCTGCGCCAGCTGTGTGTTTGGGCCGGCTGCAGGGCCATAAGGCGACTCTATCTTCTCATCGAAGATCGGAAGCGCCTTTCCGTCATCATGTTTCACAAATTTAGATATGCCGAATATACTCTTATTTTTCGAATACTCGCTGAGCACCCAGTCTAGAAGATGCTTATACGGTATAGGTCTCATAATGTCACTCATAATACTCCTCCTCTACCAGCTCTAGTACTGGCGATGATTCAGTTCACCCCAAAGCTTTTTGCTCTGTTCGAGTGTCCAGGCGTTGATCGCCTCTTCATCTATATCTACAAATTCTCTGTCCTTATACAGGACCTTTCCGTTGATGATGGTAGTTCTGCAGTTTTTGCCCATCATGCCGAAGATCATATGACCGTCGATATTCTCATCGGAGAACGGCGTAAATGGCTTGTAATCCATTACAATAACGTCTGCCGCCGCGCCTTCCTTCAATATGCCAAGAGGCTTCTCAAAGTACTTTGCGGCTATCTTCCTGTTGTTTTCGAAGAGCATGGTGCAGTCTTCGCCCCAGGCCACATTAGGCATAGCGGCGTTGTGCCTCTGGATAATGAGGAACACCTTGAGGCTCTCAAGCATGTCGTGAGTGTAGGCATCGGTGCCCATTCCAACCATGATGCCCTTGGCCATCATCTGGAGCACAGGCGCGCAGCCTACAGCATTGCCCATGTTAGACTCAGGGTTATTGACCACCATCGTGCCGGTCTCCTTAATGATATCCATCTCAGACGGGCTTACATGTATGCAATGTCCAAGCAATGTCTTATCGCCGAGCAATCCGTTGTAGAGCAGCCTGTTTATCGGCCTGCAACCGTAATTTCTGAGACTGTCATAAACATCGTTCATACCCTCGGCAACATGGATATGGAACCCGGTCATTCCGTCATTGGCCTCAACCATTTTCTCGAAGGTCTTGTCTGAAATAGTAAAGAGAGCGTGACCGCCGAACATGGCCTTTATCATGTCATCATTCTCTTTAATGGCCCACTTGGCGAAGTCAGCATTCTCCTTTATCGCTTCCTCGCACTTCTGCTCACCATCTCTCTCAGACACCTCGTAGCAGAGGCAGGATCTCATGCCCAGTTCCTTTGCCACATCCTTTATGGCAAAGAGTGAACCCGGTATCTCGCAGAAGCTGGCGTGGTGGTCGAATATGGTAGTGACACCGTCTCTTATGCAGTCGAGTATAGTAGCGTAAGCACAGGCTTTTGTACCATCGATGGTGAGATGGCGGTCGATCGCCCACCATGTGCCGTCAAGCACTTCAAAGAAATTGGTAGGGTTATTGCCCTCGATGGCAAGCCCCCTCGCAAGTCCCGAATAAATGTGGGTGTGCGCGTTTATAAGACCCGGCATAATGATGCCGCCCTTCGCATCCACGAATTCCGCATCGGGATATTTCTTATTCATATCGTCAAGAGTACCGACTTCCTTTATGACTTCACCGTCAATAACGACAGCTCCGTCCTTTAGATAAGGAAATTCAGGATCTCTTGTGATAAGTTGTCCGTTTCCTACGATCAGCATTTGATCTCCTCCTTCCTTTATCGACAGCTCAGACTGCCCATCATTTTTCAATCTGTTTTTTCGGTAATTATTTGATTTTGCCGAGTTCCCTGAGTATCTTCTCAGGTGTCATCGGCCAGCTGCGGATCCACACTCCGCAAGCGTCATGTATCGCGTTTCCTATGGCCGGCGCCGCGCCGTTGCACGCTATCTCGGAAATCGATTTTGCGCCAAACGGCCCATCCGGATCATCGACGTCTATGAGTACAGCCTTGAAGTCATCAGGCTGCTCGGATATCATCGGCACTCCATAATCTGTCATATTCGCGTTGACACACGTGCCGTTCTCATCAAGTTTCATATCCTCATAGAGCGTATGCCCTATCGACTTGAGGGCCGCGCCGTACATCTGGCAAAGAGCTGCCTCTGGGTTTATCGGCGTGCCGGCATCCTGAAGGGCGTAGAACTTTTGCACCTTCACTTCACCGGTCTTTATATTGACTGCCACCTGGGCAAAGTGTGCGCCGTATGGCACGGATGCTGCTGTAGTAGTGAAGCTGCCCGGCGCTATCAGATGCCCGCGGCCCGTGCCCGATGTGGACGTATGGATGATGTCATAGAATGACAAAACTTCGCCGGTCTTCTTTGAATGGACTTCTCCAGGCCATCTGAGCTCCATATCCTCTACGCTCTCTTCCAGCTGATATCCAGCCTCATCAAGTATCTTTTCCTTGAGGTTGGTCGCAGCCACTACTGCTGCATTGCCGCTGAAGAATGTCCCGGATGACGCGTATGATCCGGTATCGAAGGCACCGGAATCCGTATCTCCCGAAATGACTGTTATGAGGTTCATCGGCAGGCAAAGAATGTCGCTTGTGACCTTGGCGATTATGGTGTCAAGGCCCGTGCCTATATCCGCCGCACCGCTTGTGATTATGACAGAGCCGTCCATTTCGAGCTTGGCTATGGCATTTGCGTGGTCGAGTCCCGGAAGGCCCGAGCCCTGCATTATCATCGCAAAGCCTTTACCTATCTTCCAGTCGGGATCATCTGATTCTTCGCGCTTGCCCCACTCTATCATCTCGCAGCCCTTTTCGACCGCTTCTCTAAGCCCGCAAGACCCTACAGACACCACATTTCCCTCGCGGCCCTCGCCCAGGCCCTTGAGGATCTCGAGCATGTAGCCTTCTTCAACATGGTTTTTGAGCACCATTTCCTTGTAGTCTACGCCGAGCTTATCGGCCAGTTCGCACATAGCCATCATGAGGCCATAAGTCCCTTTTGGCGTGCCGTAACCCTGATAGGCTCCGGCAGGCGGTGTGTTCGTATAGTAGATCGTGAGATCGTACTTCATGTTGTCGCATTTGAACAGCGGCAGCGTCTTGGAGCAGCTGTTCATCGGTACTGTAAGCGCGTGGTTGCCATAAGGGCCGGTGTTGGCGTCTACCTTCATGTAGATGCCTGTGATCTGGCCGTCCTTATTGCCTCCCATCTTTACATGCACCCTCATAGGATGGCGCGTCGAATTGGCGATGAATTCCTCTTCACGCGTATTGTGATAGAGTACAGGCCTTCCCGTAGCGAACGATGCGTAGCCTGTGAGATCCTCAACCAGGATATCCTGCTTTGATCCATAGCCTCCGCCTACCCTTGTCTTGATGACATGGATCTTGTTCTCAGAAAGCCCGGTGACCCAGCTTACGATGCGGCGCACGTGATAAGGCACCTGCGTGCTGGCGTAGATGATCAGTCTGCCGTTTTCCATCTTAGAGAAGCAGATATGCGTCTCAAGCGGGGTATGCTGTATCTGGCTCGTCTGATACGTTGCCTCGACCACAGCATCGGCTTCTGCAAAGGCCTTGTCCACATCACCTATGCCGCCGTGGTTAGCTGCAGCGACGTTGTGGAGCACATCTCCGTTAAGTGGAAACTGATAGAGTACATGGCCTTCTCTCTCGTCTCCAGAAAGCTTGGCGTTGTATTCATCCAGATCGTCAGGAGCTCCGGCGTTGTATTCTACATAGCCGTTATGCACCAGCGGCGCTCCCTCAGCCATGGCCTCCTCTACGGTGAACACAGCAGGGAGAGGTTCGTATTCGACCTCGATCAGATCGCGCGCCTTTATCGCTTCCTCGAGCGTCTCCGCCACTATAGCAGCAACCCTGTCACCCACGTGTCTAACTTTCTTATTCAGAAGCTTTCTGTCATGCGGTGAAGGCTCGGGATTTCCCTGCCCGGCTGACATGTATGTGACATCAGGGCAGTTATAAGCTGTAATTATCTTTATCACTCCCGGCAGAGCCTCTGCCTTTGAAGTATCTATTTTGTTGACATAAGCGTGTGCGTATGGGGAACGCAGCACCACCATGTAGCAGGTGTCTGAGTCAACATAATCCTCTACGAAGGCTCTTTCGCCCGAGACCAGTTGCGGGGCGTCCACCTTAGGCATGTTTTTGCCGACAGCCTTAAGATGAGGCCTGAATTCAGGAGCTATCTCTGACTTGTATTCACCATATTTATTCTTTTCCTTGATAAGCTCGGCTGCAAGATAGTATTGCTCGTAGCTGGCGTCGCGGATAAAAATGCCAGAGAGTGCATCTTTTACAGCCTCTCTTGAAGGCTCCGGATCATTCTCAAACAGCCAGGTCATCAAAAGAGCTGCAGCCGGAGCATTGTAAGCGCTCTGCACCACGCCGGCGTCTATAAGTGCCTGCTGCACAACGCTAAGGTGCATGGAATCGCCAAGGCTGTCAGGAGTGCGTATCTCGCAGCCTTCGACCTCTCCTGCAAGTACCAGGTTGGAGAAAACCGGAGTACCGTCGAGGAGTACGGTATCGCTTCCGCAGAATCCCTCGGCATCGTCGCTGTCGCGAACAGCAAAATTGCCATTCATAAGGAGCATCTCGCGCAGCCTCTTTGTAGGGTCTATATCGAATGACCGTTTCTTACCATTGATAGTGCAACTGATCATCTCTATGCCTCCTTCCCCGTGAGTCTTTTGTGGAGATCATAAGCGGTGACGGCTATGAGATAGCGCTTATATTCGTCACTTCCGAACATATCGTCTGCAGTATGAAGTCCGGTGCAGGATCTGACCATCTCTATTATCTTTTCTTCGCTAATATCCGGGTCATCACGGAACGCTTTTTCGAGGTCGCAGAAATGGAGCAAGCCTACGTTTTTGACTGCACCATCAAGCCAGATGCCTTCTTCAGAAAGCGACGCGCTCATAGTGAGCACTGCGTGGCTTTGCGCGGTGTTGGCGTAGCGCTTGGAAACTACCTTGGCCTCTGATGGGATAGTGACCGAAACGATGAGTGACCCTACTTCGTTTCCGTCTACGTATTCCGCGATCCCGATCCTATTCGAAGAGCCGTCTTTCCCCGCCATCTCAAGGACAGCGCCCACTGCCATGAGTGTCGGAATAAGATATGAATCGCTCCTGAGGGACGCGATATTTCCGCCTATCGTAGCCATGTTGCGCTTTGTGCGCGATGCCATGAAGAGAGCGGCTTCTCTAAGGTATTCCGGAGTCTCTGCGGATTCGACCAGCTGCTGGAAAGTACACATGGAGCCGATGGTCACATATCCGCTGTCCGTGCTGATATCCGATAGACCGCTGCATCTCTTGAGCGAGATCAGGACATCAGCGTCGTTTGGTGATCCGAGGCGGTTCACTTCGGTCCCACCCGCAACGAACGTCGCGCTGCCGGTCTTGGCCGCCACGGCTTCCGCTACTGTCTTTGCTATTATCAGTTCTCTTGCCATGATTATTCTCCTATTTGAACGGCATCGGCTCAGGGTACTCTGTGATACCCTGTGAATCAACTAGCTCGGCCTCTTCAAACTTGCCGAGATGCCTCAGCATGGTTTTCTTTACAGCGCGGAATATATTCTCGTATCCCGTGCAGCGGCAAAGGTGCCCGGACAGCAATTTTCTAAGCTGATCGTCGGTATACTCTACTCCCGCGTTCACGATTTCCCAGCTCGTCAGTATAAAGCCCGGAGAACAGAAACCGCATTGTATCGCGCCTTCGTCTATAAAAGCCTGCTGTATGTCTGAAAGCTCGCCACCAGGCCCGGTAAGGCCCTCGAGTGTCCAGATCTCTTTTCCTTCTGCCCAAACTGCGAGATAAATGCAGGAATTAAAACCCTCTCCATTGATTATCACCGTGCAGGCTCCGCACTCACCTACTTCACAGCCTTTTTTGACCGATGTAAGGCGAAGATCATTGCGCAGCATATCGGCAAGTGATGATCTTACGTCCACCACCTGCTCTATTTCCTTGCCGTTTATCGTGCAGTGTACCACCTTGTATTGTTTACTCATGCACTTCACCTCCTGCCAGTCTCACGCATTCGCGTATCGCCCTGTCTGCCATCACAACAGATATATGACGGCGAAGAGCCCTGCCGGCACGCCAGCTGTCACGCGGATTTATGTCCTCGAGCACCATCTCGGAGAATAACTTTATATTCTCTCCCGTGATCTCTTTTCCATTTATGAATTCTTCGGCGCTTGGAGCTCTCACCGGTACTGGAGAAGCCACGCCATATCCTATGCGGACACGCTCGAATGTGCTTTTGTCATCGCTTAGCCTCACATTGACCGAGCAGCCCGTGGTCGCTATATCGAGGGCGTTTCTCATGGAATACTTGATATAGTGACCAAAGCAATTCTCATAGGACTCCTTTGGTATGAGTATTGCGGTCTGTATCTCTCCCGCCCTCAAATCGACTTGTTTTGCCTTTATATACCAGTCCTTTATCGGTACTCTGCGAACGCCTTCGGTGCCCGTGACTTCCATCACGGCATCCCAGGCCATCAGAGTAGAGGCAGAGTCAGCTGAAGTGACCCCGTTACAGGTGTTGCCACCTATTGTGCCTATGGCTCTTATCTGCGGGCCTCCCACCATGTCAACGGCTTCGCCCAGCACATTTATGTATTTCTGTATTATCGGGTCCTTTGTTATATGCGAAAAACTCGTAAGGGATCCGATCCTTATGTTTTCTTCGTCATCGATCGACACGCCTCTGAGCTCATCGAGCATATAAATGTCTACGAAGTCCTTGCCGGCTCTTCTGCCTTCACGAATCTGCACCAGTACATCGGAGCCTCCCGCAAGCACCTGGGCTTCGGGATGTTCGAGCAGCAGCCTGCAAGCATGTTCTACGGTTTCGGCCTGATAGAGTGTACCTATGTCATACATATATTTATCCCTCCTTCTTCTCTTCTGCGAAGGAATCATTTATAAGCCCCGCATCTGTAAACTCGCGGAATAAAGTGTGCGGCGACAGCGGAAGCTCGTTTATATAGAGCCCCGTAGCCGCGCCTATTGCATTTCTTATGGCCGGAGCGACAGGACATGCCGGTGGCTCTCCAAGCCCCTTTGTGCCGTAAGCGCTTGTCGGCTCGTAGTTTTCCACGAATGCAGCGTTGAGCCTCGGATGATCCATGAACGATGACATCTTGTAGTCGAGAAGGTTATTGTTGAGCGGTCTGCCTGTTTTCTCGTCCCACAGAAGTTTCTCCGAAAGAGCATAGCCTATAGCCATACTCTGACCTCCGTGCACCTGCCCGGCCGCGAGCGTCGGGTTGATCACCTGACCGCAGTCATGGACATTCACTATGTTGAGGAGCCTCACCCTGCACATCGGTATATCCACTTCCACCTCGGCGAAGCAGCATCCGAATGAATAAGCGTTGGACTTTATCTGATAAGTCGATTCGGCTGTCAGATGCTGAGAGCCGTCTGTTGTATACAGTTTTTCAAGGGCAAGCTCGCCTATAGTCATAAGCTTGCGGCCATCGGTGGTCCTGATGATCTCTCCGTCAACCAGATCGAGGTTGAATACCGGCATACGCGTGAACTGATGCGCCGCCTCAAGCACTTTCTGCTTAAGCAGAAGAGCTGTTTGCTTGACTGAAAAGCCGAGCGTGTATGTGCCGCGCGAAGCGTATACGCCCGTGCCGAATGGCGTTATATCGGTATCCTGGCAGGATACAGGGTGCACCATATCGAGCGGTATGCCCAGGGTGTCGGCTATCATCTGAGCCGCGGCTGTATCCGCGCCCTGCCCTATCTCTGTCTCGCCTAGCTGGAACTGTACGGAGCCATCCTGGTTCATCACGAGTCGGCAACTGGATGTCTCGAGGGCTATCGGATATACGGCTGTGTTGTACCAGAATGTCGATACCGCGATGCCGCGCCTGATGTCGCCCGTCTGATTGGCGTATTTCTTTACTTTATCGTAGTAACCGATTATCTCGGCTCCCTTGTCGAAGCACTGGTTGAATGTATCCGTATAGAGTTCGTTCTTTGAGAACGCGTGGTAGTATCCGACAGGCATGAGATTTTGCCTACGGAATTCAAGCGGATCCATCTTCATCGCCCTCGCGCAATCCTCGGCGTGGCATTCGAAGGCGTAACTGGCCTGAGGCATACCGTATCCTCTCATCGCTCCCGCGACGGAACGGTTGGTATAGACTGTCCATGTCTCTCCGTCGATATTGTCGCAAGGGTACAGCTGAGGGAATGCGTTGAGCCCCTTAGCCGCGATCGCGTGCCCGTGCGAACTATATGCCCCGTTATTACACCATGCCTTTATTGTCCTTGCAGCAAATGTGCCGTCAGGGCGCATCCATGATGTTATGTGGTATTTGATGGCATGCCGTATGCGGTTACAAATGAAAGTCTCTTCACGAGGCACATCAAGCTTCACCAGGCGGCCGCCGAGCTGCATGCAGATCCAGGCGCAGAGTGGCTCGTAGAGCACATCCTGTTTATTGCCAAAGCCTCCTCCGACATATGGCTTGATCACGCGGAATTTGCCCCAGTCCATTCCGGTCGCCTGCCCTATGACTCGCCTCACTATGTGGGGTATCTGTGTCGATGTCACTATGGTGATACGATCGCCCTCTCCGTAGGCGAAGCATATGAAGTTCTCAATATGACAATGCTGTACAGGCTGCGTCTCATACCAGCCCTCGACTTTTGTGAGGCCCGGCTCCTTTATCGCCTCTGCTACATTTCCCTGATGTATCTCGGTATGGGCGAGTACGTTCCCCGGGAATTTCTCATGAAGAAGAGGCGCGCCCTCTTTCATGGCTTCCTGGGCGTCGAGTACGAAAGGAAGTTCTTCATATTCAACGCTCTTTTCAAGCGCGCGTATGGCTCTGGCCGCCGCTACTTCGTCTTCGGCCACCACAGCTCCGATATCATCGCCGTAAAAAAGCGGATGATCGGTCATTATGAGCCGGTCCGCTATGTCCTGGTGGGCAGGGTCAGTCGACCATGGGTGGCCGGCGGTCGGGTAATAGTGCTTTTCTTCCAGGTCAAAGCACGTGAATACCCTGACTACTCCGGGTATTTTTTCTGCCTCCGTTGTGTCTATCTTCTTTACTATGCCGTTTGCAACAGTTGAATGCAGGACTCTGATGATCAGCGCGCCTTTATCGCACATATCATCCGTATATTTGATACGTCCGATAGCCTTGTCATGCGCATCGAGCCTGTTCACTCCTTGTCCAATATATTTGGCCGCCATGCTTTTCCTCCTTACAGATCTGACGCTTATCCGAATCAGCGAGATTCTGTATATTCTTCTCTGTTGATTTTTATCATCACTTTGGTGACGAAATTGTTCTTGTCTGACTCTATGAATCTATCGACCAGGTCCATGCAGATCTCGGTATCTCCGAGAATGCAGCCCTCATCGAGCAAGCCTTCAGCAGCAGCTCTCATCCTGTCGAATGTCTCATGTATCTTCTCGTAAGGGCCCCTATGATAATCCATAAGGAAATCTCCCAGCTCCACAGTGTGCATCCTGTCGCTGTATTTTTCAAAGGATGCTTTTTCATCTACCGGGATCCTTACCGCGAATGACTTCTCTTCTCCTCTGTAGAACACAAGTGTTGGATAAAGATAGAACATTTCATCCACGAAGATCTCCTCGATACCGCCTATCTCGATGTAGCAAATGTCTTCCTCCGAACTGACGAATGGTTGGTCGCATACAGCATATTTCATCTCGCGGTCTACCATGTCAAGTCTGTCGAGCAGCACTGACTCGGTCTTGAGGAGCTTTTCATATTTTGAGCGCATGATATCCATGCGTTTTGTGAGATACTCCCGTGTTGTGTCAGGATGCCTTTCAGGCAGGAATTCTCCGATCTCGTCAAGCGAGCAGTCAAGAGTCCTGAGAAGGCGTATCATACCCAAGGGATAGATCTGATCGTAATTATAAGATCTCCATTTATTGCTTGAATTTCTTATTTCGGGAACCAGCAAGCCCTCTTTGTCATAGTGTCTCAGGAGCTGAACATTGACATCGAACATCTCAGCAAGCTCGCCTATTCTCCATGTGTTGCTTCCGTTTTTTCTGCTCATTTTCGCTCTCCTTCAGCCCGGAATTGCAACCTTCCAAATTAATTATAAAATCATACATGTATCAAAACAAGAACATTTTTGGCAAAACCTAACACTATTTCAGTTTTGGGAAAAATCAATCTCATTGACCGCTTTGCATGCCTGTTTTACAATTAAATTGAGTCTTATGCGTTCCGCTTCCGAAACGCCTGAGGCGAGTCCCACTTGAGGGCAGGAGAAGATACAATGAGCAAGATACTGATAAAAAATATAGACTGCGTCGTCACCTGTGACGATGAAGACCGCGTTCTTAAAAACGCATCGATACTTATAGAAAACAATCTCATTACAAAAATAATCGAGGGCGATCTTAGCGCAGACACCCCGCTTGAAGATGTATCCGAGATCATCGACGGCAAGGGGATGTGGTGCTACCCTGGTCTTATAAACACCCACCATCATCTCTATCAGGTGTTTTCGAGGAACATCCCCGATGTCCAGAACATGGAGCTCTTTCCGTGGCTCAAATACCTGTATGAGATATGGAAAAATCTC
>CADAUB010000045.1 GCA_902790965.1 uncultured Eubacteriales bacterium
AGTTCGAATAGGTCAGTTGTGGTGTCCCGGAGAGGATTCGAACCTCCGACACCCGCTTTAGGAGAGCGGTGCTCTGTCCCCTGAGCTACCGAGACAAATAATTGCAAGGACGCGGCGTCAGAATACATGTTTCTACAAACGATGCAAACAACTGACCGCACTTAGGTATGATAACACAGTGGAGAAAAGATATCAAATATATCGCTGATATCGACCCAATATCGACGCAAAGAATTGGATATTGCGCCACGCCGGAATCAAATATACTGACATTGAAAAGAAAGTGGAGTAAAATTGAATACGGATATATAGCGATGTTCCACACATGGAATATGGAAAGGAGCAACTGAAATGGAAAAGGTCAAGAAAGGGGATCTGACTATGAGAAAAATCAGAATGATCGTACTCTCGATGCTTTTGGTGACGCTTGCCCTGGCAATGAGCGCGTGTGGCAGCAAGACCGAGACGGGAGAAATGAGCGGTAAGCTTACTGAAGCGATGGAGAACTCTATCGTGGTGGACGCTGGCGGTCAGTCGACCGAGTTCATTACTGAGGATTCTACAGTTTATTATCTGGGCAATACAGATCACCTGACACTCAACGATGAGATACGCGTCGAGTACCACACAAAGGGATCGAAGAGCTACGCTGATGTCATCACGCTTGAGAAGCACGTCGAGGAAGAGCTCACATTCACAGGTGTTATCAGCGATGTGAACGATGAACGAGTCACTGTGACGGGCAACAGCCTTACTGTCGAGTTCATAAAGAACGGCGACACTTCGATCGGTGGTGATATGAGCAAGGGCGACGAGGTAGAAGTCGTATACACGGGCAATCTGAGCGAATACCCTGTTGCGAAGAGCATCAAGATCGTTAAGGAAAAGGAAGAGCCAAAGCAGCAGACGGTGAGCGGTATCGTAACTGACTTTACCAGAAATTCCATAGCGATCAGCATCGACTCCTCGCACTCGTACAGATTCAACTTTGATTCCAAGACCCAGATAAGCGGGCTTGACAAGTACGTAAAGGTTGGCGACAGCGTGACGATCACATTCACGGGCGATGTCGACAGCCAGCCGGCAGCTTCAAAGATAGATATCACTAAGAAGGCCGAGGAAGAAAAGAAGACGCTCAACGGCACTATTACGGCTGTCGGAAATGACCAGATAGTCGTTGACACCGGCAAGAGCGCATATATTATCAAGACCGACAAGTATACCAAGTTCACAGGTGAGAAGCCGACTAAGGGATACAAGACAAAGGTCACATATTACGGAACTCTTGGCGGGAAGGCCACCGCAACTATCGTACACTGCGTCAAGAACGAGACTGCCAAGGTCACTACTTACAAGGTGGTGTTCAAGGACGGCATGGGCAATACGCTCAAGACACAGAAGGTAGAGAAGGGCAAAGCTGCTACAGCGCCGAGCCAGCCGGTAAGAGATGGCTATACATTCGGCGGATGGGATAAGGACTTCAGCAAGGTCACAGCCGATCTTACAGTCAACGCGAAGTGGACCAAGAACGCTGATCCGAAGCCTGAGCCTAAGCCGGAGCCTGAACCTGAGCCACAGCCAGAAGAGCCGATCGTGACAGAGGGTACTATCACTCATTGGACATCGGATGGCAACGATACGTTTGGACTCAAGCCTGCTGACGGCGAAGAGATCACTCTTGCTGTCGGAGATTTCACGGAGATCGCGTCCGGCTATCTCGCAGAGCCTGGTGATGTTATAAAGGCTACATATCTGAAATCGGATATGAAGGCTACGAAGATAGAGCTTGTAAGTAAGGTAGAGAAGGAAGATCCGCAGCCTGAACCGGAGCCTGAGGAGGAAGTGACACCTGAGCCTGAGCAGAAAGAAGAACCTGCAACGGAACCAGAGCAGGAAGTTGCTCCTGAGCCTGAACAGAAGGAAGAGGTAGCGCCAGAGCCTGAACCAGAACCGGAACCTGAGAAGAAGGAAGAGGCGGCACCTGAGCCTAAGAAGGAAGAGCCTGCTGAAGTGATCATAAAAGCCGACGCGACTATCGTCGAGGGCAACGAGAAGAAGAGGACTGCAACCCTTAAGCTCGACAATGGCGAGGAGATCACTCTTAGCCTGGATAAAAAGACGACTATCGCCAGCGGATATTTCCCGGCGAAGGATGATGTGGTGAAGATCACATACGAAAAGAATAAAATGGTACTTAGAGAGATCCAGCTTGTTAGCAGACCGGCACCTGCAGCACCTGCTGAGGGCGACGCGCAATAGCTTGGACGATAGGTTAAGCCATAATAGCGGGGGCCCTTTTCTTAATAACGAGGATAAGGGCTCCCGACAATACGTTAGTCAGGAGGGAACGGAAGATGTATAAGGAGACACTTAGACAGGTATGGGCCGAGATAGATATGTCGGCATTTGACCACAACGTCAAGGAAATCAAGAGACAGATGCAGTGCCCTGAGATGATCGGCGTTATCAAGGCCAACGGCTATGGACACGGAGCTACAGAGTGCGCCAAAGTACTCGCGCATAATGGCGTTACCAAGTTTGCTGTGGCAACGCTCGAGGAGGCAGTCAACCTCAGAGAAGACGGCATCGGCGGAGATATCGTGATCCTTGGACTGACACCGGCAGAGTGTGTAGACACCGTTGTAGAGTATGATCTTACACCTGTCGTGATGCACTATGATTACGTAAAGGCTCTCAGCGACGAAGTCATGAAGGAAGAATCCGAGCCTGTGAAGTGTCTGTTCGGACTCGACACCGGCATGGGCCGTATAGGCTTCAGGGTGTTCACGGATGAAGAGAGAGACCAGGCTGTCGAGAGCTATAAGAAGTTCAGCGAGTTGCCTGGAGTCGAGATCTCCGGAGTCATCACTCACTTCTCGACTGCTGATGAGGAGCAGACTGAATACACAAAGATGCAGATCGCGAACTACAATGCTTTTATGGAAAAGCTGAACGCAGCCGGCTTCGATCCTCTTAAGATCTGCGCCAACTCCGCATCGATCATGGTGTATCCTGAGATCCACTTCGATGCCTGCCGCCCGGGGATCATCCTTTACGGACTGGCTCCATCGGGATACCTCAAAGGCAAAGTGCTCGACCTTCAGCCGGTAATGACAGTCAAGGCTGAGATCCTCAACCTCAAGACAGTTCCGGCTGGAACTTCCGTGAGCTACGGACGCAAGTTCACCTCCACTGAGGCAGAGACCAAGATTGCTACGATCGGACTCGGATACGCGGATGGCTATTCCAGGCTCAACAGCGGCAAGATCAGCGTGCTCTGCGGCGGCATCAAGTGCCCTGTCGTAGGCAACATCTGCATGGACCAGTGCATGGTGGATGTAAGCGCTGTGCCTGATGTGAAGCTTGGCGATGAAGTCGTGATCATGGGTAAGCAGGGCAACGCTGAGATAAGCGCTGACGATCTGGCTGCTATAAATGGAACTATCAACTATGAGATCACATGCTGCTTCGATCTCAGGATCCCTAAGGTATATGTCAACTATCCTCAGGACATGCTTGATTAATAGGAATTGGAGTAATACTTGAAAAAAGATCTTATTGGTAACGATTGGGACGCGCTGCTCGCTGATGAATGGCAGAAGCCATATTATCAGGAGCTGCGCGCTTTCCTTATAAATGAATACAAGACAGAGACGGTCTATCCGCCAGCCAGTGACATCTATAACGCTCTTCGGCTGACCAACTACGATGATGTTAAGGTAGTTATTCTGGGGCAGGATCCATATCACGAGCCCGGACAGGCTCAGGGTCTCGCTTTTAGTGTGCCTTACGGAACCCAGCTTCCGCCATCACTGGTAAATATACTCAAGGAACTCGAGTCTGATCTGGGCATACATTATGAGCGGGATAACGGCACGAGTGGGGACAATCGCATCAATGACGGCGACAATGACGGTAATAATGACGCTGCCACAGGTATACTTGTGCCATGGGCGAGGCAGGGAGTGTTGCTGCTCAATACGGTGCTTACCGTAAGGGCGCACCGCGCCGCGTCGCATCGTGGACGCGGCTGGGAGCAGTTCACCGACCGCGTGATCGAACTGCTCGCCGAGCGCGAAAAGCCGATGGCTTTCGTGCTCTGGGGCGCCCACGCGCAGGCCAAAAAGGGTATTATAGTGGACGCGCAGCACGCTGGCGGCAAGGAGCAGCGACACCTCATTATCGAGGCGCCGCATCCGAGTCCTCTTTCTGCATATCGTGGTTTTTTCGGAGGCTGTTACTTCTCCAGATGCAATTATTTTCTGACCGATAACGGCATGGAACCGGTCGACTGGAACCTCTGAAAATAAAGTTCTTGCAGGCGTGGTGTGTTTTATATAGAATACGCTTACAAAACCAAACTCCAATGATTCCGGCCCCTTTTCAATAAGGCTGGTTTCGGAAAGGAGCCGTGCTATGCTGAACGGTTTCGGACTAGCATACACCATCTTCACTATAATCCTGGTGACCGTAGACCTTTACTTCGCTCTAAGGTCTTCGCGTAAAGGCAATCTTGAAGGAAAATACCTTGCAAGGTGTTCTATTTTGGCGGCATTGGTCGCTTTCTCATATCTCATAAGCATCATCGTTCCCAACTACCGCGTAATGTCGATCACATCGAGCATTTACTTTATTTGCATCGATTGGTTGCTCATTATGATGATCAGATTCGTTACCGTCTATACCACCAAGGCCAAAGTAGTCATTACCAGGCCTATCATGCGTATAATACAGGCATACGCATGTTTTGAGACGATCGTATTTGCGATTAATCCGTTCAAAGAAATCGCCATCAGTTATGTGCCAAGGAATACGCCGATCGCTTTCTATGCATACCAGATGAAGCCACTTTACTACATGCATCTGATCTTTACGTATCTGATGGTAATAGCGCTGATCGGTATACTCATAAGAAAGATACTGATGACTCCGAAACACTATCGACTGCAGTATTGGCTGCTCGTCATGGCGATAATGCTCGTAGTAATAATCAATGCGTTCTTCATATTGCCTGTTCCGATGCGCTTCCACAGCCTGATATATCTCATAGACGCTTCGATCCCGGGCTACAGCCTCGGACTTCTCATCATGTACTGGATCTGCTTCAAATATCGAGACATATATCTCAAGCAGGGCCTGTCTAAAATGGTATTCGACAATCTGGATCAGGGCATCGCTCTGTTCGATTACGACGACAATCTGGTGCTCAGCAACGAGCGCCTTGGCGATATGATCCCTTCACTTAGAGGCTTGAAAGATATAAAGATCGACGAGTTTGTCGACATTTGCGGTATTGGTGAGCACCGCTCTGAAGCTGAGGACAGCTATTCTATAAGTTTCTTCACAAAAGATAATAAAGAGGGCCGCCAGTTAAGATGCGATTTTATGCGCCTTAAAGACAAAGAAGGCATGGCCCTTGGTAAACTCTTCGTGTACACAGACGCTATCGAGGAGATAGATATCCTGACAGGCTTCCACAGCTGGGATCACTTCAGACAGTTTGTACGCGATTATCCCGAGACTTTTGCTTTCCCGTATGCTGTAGCGGAATTCGATATAAATGGCATGGGAAGCATCAATCGTAACCGAGGCAAGGAAGTCGGGGACGATCTTCTCAGGTCGCTTGCGGGTCTGATAAGAAATGTTATGCCTGAGGAATCGTACTTCGTGCGTGGCTACGACGCCAATCTCATCGCGATATCTTACTACATAACGGAGGAGGAGATGCGCGAATACGGTGATCGCATAACGACCGAGTTCGCTACAAAGGTGCAGGTAGGCTATAGTTCATCAGGGACGGGCTCAGACGATGTTCTCGACAGAATAGCTGATGCCAGAAGATCGATGAAGATCAAAAAGCTGCTTGACGATCACTCGGCTCATTCCCAGACTATCACGTCTCTTGTAAGAGCTCTGAAAGAGAGCGATAGCGATACCGAGGCTCACGTAAAACGAACTCAGGCCATGGGTCGCGAGCTGGGGCGCAGGATAGGACTCACAGATCTCGAGCAAAGCCAGCTCTCGCTCCTTTGCTTGCTCCATGATATAGGCAAGGTGGGAATTCCTCTTGAGATACTCAACAAGCCGGGCAAGCTTACAAGAGAAGAATGGGAAGTGCTGAAGTCTCATGCAGAAAAAGGCTACCAGATTGCTATAAGCTCATGGGAACTCAAGGATATCGCTGAAATGATTCGCTATCACCACGAGCGCTGGGATGGCAGAGGCTATCCGACCGGGCTCTCAGGCGAGGCGATACCGGTACTCTCGAGGATCATCTCTGTAATAGACAGTTATGATGCCATGGTAAATGACAGATCATATAGAAAAGCTATTTCAATTGACGACGCTAAGGCAGAGTTGGTAAGATGCGCCGGTTCTCAATTTGATCCACATCTGACAGAGGAATTCCTTGCGATGCTCGAAGAAATGCCTGAGATCGTGATCGCGGATTCAGATGAAATCGGTGATATACATACAGACAACCGTGTCGTGATACCTACAATGGGGCTGGCTCCTGATAAACACGGAACGCAGAGCCTAGCTCGTGAAGACATGGGAGAGCAGGAAGGTAATAGACCTGCAGAGGTTGCCTTCAGCCGTTACATCATGGATCTTGAAGACCACATTCTGAGCGTAGACGACGATTTCGAGGAGATCACCGGCTATACAGATGAAGACATAAGCGGCGGATGGCTCACGCAGAAAGACCTCATTCCTGAAGCTCAGAGACAAGAATACTTCAATGCCGTAGCAGCCCAGCTGGCGGAAGGCGATGTCGTATATATGGAGCACGAACTGGTGCGCAAGGACGGCCGCCATGCATATGTATTGTGTTTCGCCAAGAGACACTACGACTCTGCGTCAAAGACTATAAGAACTGAAGTTACCATAGTAGACAGCTCTACTATCAAGGTGTTCAACGGTCAGACTGGAGGCAGATCGTGAATCTGATCCTCACGCTAAGATCTGAATTTATATGCCTCTTTTCACTGCTGCTCTTGCTTTGGTACGCATCCATTCACGGGGCATATGACAATATAAATAGGTATAGATTGCTGAATACCTTGGCGATCGTTCATGTAGTATTCGATATCATTACGGTCATCACCGTCAACAATCTCGATACAGTGTCGCCGCTCGTAAACAGAGTATGTCATGTGCTGTTCTACTATTCCGCGATACTCTATTGTTATGTATTGATGGAGTTCGTTATAGAACTAGTATTCGGAAAACGCAGCAGAGAGGGGAAAGTCGTTTTGCGGGCAGTGCTCATTGCCTATATGGCCGTGATGCTTTTCCTGCCGATCGAATACGTCAAAGGAAATGGCACTAATTACAGCTTTGGGCCTTGTGTTTTTGCGGGCTACTCGTGCGCTGCTATCCTTTTCCTTATTAGCTTAGGCCTGAGCATCATTTACAGGGACAGGCTCTCCGGGCATGACCGAAGAGTGCTCATACCTTCTTTCCTGCTTATGCTTCTGGCTATGATCGTGCAGGTCATGGTGCCGGAACTCCTGTTTACAGGTGCTGATCTCACATTGGTGACGGCTGCGGTGTTCATAGGCATCATCGATCCTGTCGGAAAATTCAGGCACAAAGCCTATTACGATCTGATGACCGGGCTTCGCAATCAGAACTGCTATGAAGATGACATGAAAGACCTCAGGAGGGAACTCGGCAGGCGTGCTCATGAGCGATTCTTTATATATGTTTCGTGCGATATCAACGGGCTCAAGCAGGTCAACGATGATCTCGGTCACGCAGCCGGCGATGAGTACATAAGGACAGCAGCCAGAGCGCTTAAGGATTCGCTCGGCAGTTCGTATGCGATATACAGGAAAGGCGGCGACGAGTTCTGCGCTATTTATCTCGACAAGCCGATCGAAAGCGTAAAAGCTGAGGTCGCCAGACTTCGTAAGGCGTTTGGCTCCAAGAGGTCTAACATAGAAGCAAAGAGCGGTACATTGGTGAAGTACAGCTTCTCCATAGGCTATGTCAGGGCGATAAACGGCGAGGATATTTTGGACACGGCAAAGAGAGCTGATGCTGTGATGATGGAAGAAAAGCGCAAATACTATCTTGAGGAAGGGATAGACAGGCGCCGCGTGTCGGTATGACCTTTGTGAGAAACTCAAATGAACTTAAGAGCCGGCGAAAAAATACCAAAACTACACATTGGAGGGCGTTCAAACTGTTGAAAAGAACGCGCTCTTTTGTTAATATACACGAGTTGGATTAATTACGAAAAGGAGCATTTTCAAATGGACAATAGTATCAAAAAATACAGAAAATCAGGCGTTGCTACAGTATGCTATGTATTCGCAGCTATTCTGCTGCTCTACACATGCTATCTGGCAGGCAGCACTGTAGGACAGATAAACGAGTATTACGCTCAGTATGGAATGAGCGCTAAGCCAATGGAGTATGTCACATATGTTGCACAGAACGCACTTCCGTTCCTGATCTATACGGTCGTCGTATTCATGCTCGGATACATCCTCGACGCAGTCAGAAAGACAGACCCTAGCAACTATATGACAGATGAGGAATTCGAAGACGCAAAGGCCGCAAAGAAAGAAGCAAAGGAAGCCAGAAAGATCGCGAAAGGCGAGAAGAAAGCAGCAGCCAAGGCTAACGCTGTAAGTGAGGAGAATTCCGTTGCTGAGGATTTCGCCAACGATCTCGACAAAGAACTCAAGGCTGCCGAAAAGAAGGGCGAATACAAAAAGTCCAATGGCAACAAGAAGTACTACAACCAGAACAGAAACGGCAACAACCACAGACAGTCCGGCAACAGACAGGGCGGATACAAAAACGGTAACGGAAACCGCAAGAACAACAACCAGAACGGAAACCAGAACCACAACAACCAGGACAAGCCTGTAGTAGAAGAAAAGAAAGCTTCGGAGGCTCAGGACAAAGCATCTGACGTATTCGAGGCAAAGGTATTCGAAGACAAGTAATATCCGCTGAAAAGAGGTAAATAAGAAATCGTTTAAACAACAGAAGACCGCACACAATATCGAGTGCGGTCTTTTTTCAAAGGAGACAGCCGGATGATCGAATGGAAGGAAATCACATTTCAGGATAAGCCGAGAATAGAAGACAAGATCTGTGCCAGCGGATGTCATGGAGCAGATTACAGCTTCGCCAATCTCTTTATGTGGAGGCATGCGTATAAGCCACTGCTCGCTTACTGCGATGAAAGGGTGCTCGTCGGCATGCCGGATTGGGGCGTGTACGCCTATCCAAAGGGAGGAGGAGATGTCACCGGTTCGATAGACTTGCTTCTTAACGAAGCCCACGAGCGCGGAGACAAGCTGATGCTCAGGGGCCTTACTGAGAAGACGCTTGCCGAATTCTTGCCGATCTACGGGGATCGCTTTGAGATCACCGAGGACCGCGACAACGCCGACTATATATATTCGGCGGAAAAGCTTTGCAACTTACCTGGACGTCATCTTTCGTCCAAGAGAAATCATATCAAGCACTTTGAAAGAAACGGTGAGTGGGAGTTCCACAAGATCTGCGCCGGCGAGTGCATAAACGAGGCGAAAGCCTTTGTTGACGAGTTCTACAAAGAGAAGAACGATCCCGATCTTGCAAGTGAAGCAATGGCTATCGAGGAAATGTTCTCTCACTACGAAGAACTCGGTTTTATCGGAGGGATGCTCTACCAGAACGGTCAGCCTGTTGCGTTCACAGCGGGTACCAAGCTTGGCGAAGAAGTATTCGACACTCATTTCGAGAAGGCGATGCCGGGCGTTGAGGGAGCATACACAATGGTCAACCGCGAATTCGCGAGACTGGTGTGCGAGGAACTCCCCGAGATCAAATACTTCAACCGCGAAGAGGATATGGGACTAGAAGGCCTCAGAAAGGCAAAGATCAGTTATCATCCTGATCTATTATTGATGAAATATTTCGTTAAGGAAAAATAAAAAATGATATACGCTATCGAGACAGTAACGAGAGGCTCAGCATATTATGAGGGGCTCAAGAGCCTTTGGTGCAAAACTTTCGGTGATTCTCCCGAATTCGTTGATGCTTTTTATGATTGCTTTGGTAACGATATACAGGGCTATGTGATGCTCGACCAGGACGGCGATGTCTGTTCGGCTCTCACTTGCTATCTTGCCGGAGCTTACGAGGGCAGGCTCGTATATGTGAGCTATGCCATATGTACAAGAGAGGATTTTCGCGGTCAAGGCCTCGCGAGCGCTCTTACGGAATATGTCAAAGAAGAGGTGGTATTGCGCGGTGGCATTTCGCTGGTATCGCCGGCGGAGAAATCGCTCGAAGAGTTTTATGCAGGGCTCGGCTATGATCCGATCTTCCATGCCTCGCCGCGAGCTGTACTCGCCGAATCCTTTGAGGATGAGCTCGATGAGTTCGAATTTGATGAAGACGATGACATTGAAGATATAGTAAGGCCTGAAGCAGAGATAAAAAGGATCGATGCTTCGTTGTATAATAAGTACAGAGAGGCATATCTTGCAGAGATCACTCACATAGTGCCTGGTGATGAGATGCTGAGCGCGGCGGAGCTTTCGGGCGAGGGCTTTTATACCATCAACGGCGGAGACGCTGTGTGCTGCATCACGGAAAAGAAGAGGGGGCAGCTGATACTCTCCGAACTCCTGATAAGCCCTGTGCTGTTAGACCTTTCCGGAGAGATAGACGTAGAGGTCGCGCAGCTTCTGGCTAAACACTTCGATGCGGTAGAAGTGGTCTACAAGCTTCCGGGCGCTGGCCAAGTTCAGTCGATGGCTGCCGGCTTCTTCGACAGAGGCGATGACGGCACTCCGCTTCACTACTTCGGATTCCCGATCGAATGACCGTTCCGGGTCGAAATGTGATGATAGCGCCAATCGAACGCATAACCGGAAAGATGTGCTATTATAAGTAATGAAGATAATATGCAAGGCGATGGATATAACAGGAGGTCATATATGAACATAGTTTGTCTGGATATGGAAGGCGTGCTTTTCCCTGAGATCTGGATCGCATTCAGCGAGGAGAGCGGCATACCTGAACTTAGACGTACCACAAGAGATGAGCCCGATTACGACAAACTTATGCATTGGCGCATGGATATTCTGCGCGAACACGGCCTCAAGCTCAAAGATGTACAGAATACTATCGCGAAGATAAAGCCACTGCCTGGCGCGAAGGAATTCCTTGACGAGCTCAGAACGATCACACAGGTCATCATCCTGAGCGATACTTTCTCGCAGTTCGCTGAGCCTCTGATGCGTCAACTCGACTGGCCAACCATCTTCTGTAATGAGCTCATCATAGATGAAGAGGGCTACATCGCGGATATGAGGATGCGCTGCGATCATTCCAAACTGACCACGGTGCGCGGCCTCCAGTCGATCGGCTTTGAGACCATAGCCGCCGGTGACAGCTATAACGACCTCGAGATGATCGAGGCGAGCAAGGCGGGATTCCTTTTCCGCTCAACTGACAAGATCAAAGCGGACTATCCGCAATACCCGGCTTTCGAGGAATTTGACGAGTTCCTCGATGCTATCAAGGCCGCGCTGTAGAGCAATCATAGATTTCGTTGGGGCGGTCATTTTTGATCGCTAAAGAACGCTTGCTAATAGAGCAACGATAAAGGGGGACTTATATGTCGGAAATGACGGGCAAACTACTGTTATTTTCAGCTGAGATCATTGTATTTTGGGCTGTGCTGTTCGCGGCTCAATTCAATTTGCGCAAAAAAGAACACCGCGTAGCGCGTACGATAGTGTTCATCTTGAAGCTTCTTTTGATACCAGCATCAGCATTGCTTTTCGTCGCGATCGAATGTCGCTTCTCGTATGCCCATGGTGACATAATATGCGCGTTATATGTCGCGCTTATTGGCGACTGTGCCGCAAGCATCATCGAGTATCTGATCAGACGCCTTGGAAAAAAGACCGATCAGGATAAGGCGGCGTGCAAGCAAAAACTCATTGCCGTGCTCAGCCTGGTGTTCTGCGCTGCCGTTACGATATACGGCGCTCTCAATGCGTGGAACATCACCATGCGTACACATGAATGGACAGCCAAGGGTCTTACTCAGGAGCATACATTTGCGTTCGCAGCCGACCTTCACACCGGTTCGGCTCAGACTATGGACACCCTGAGGGAATTCGTCGATCAGGTAAATGACGCGGACCCGGAATTTGTGATCTTGGGAGGCGATGTGGTCGATGAGCTTACTTCGCACGATGAGATGCTCGAGACCTTCGAGATACTGTCAAAGCTTGAAGCACCTACGTATTTCATTTACGGTAATCACGACAGACAGCCTGATGCCGACTACGTTGGGGGCAGAACATATACTGACGAAGAATTGGTAGAAGCGTTGAAGGCTGCTGACATAACGATACTGTCCGACGAATATATAAAGGTCAAGGATGACATCGTGCTTCTCGGAAGAGAAGACATAAGAAGGGGAAGCGATCGCAAAGATTGGAAAGATATCGAAAATCCGTATGAGGGCGAAGGGGCTCTCATAGTGGCGGACCACCAGCCTTACGACAAAGAGCAGCTTGCAGAGATCGAAGCTCCGCTCCAGCTTTCGGGACATACACATGCCGGTCAGATGTTCCCGCTGCAGCTCGTGTACAAGTTGATAGGTATCGAGCCTTTCGGGGAGTTCAAGCATCCGGGCGTTACACTATTCGTAACGGCAGGCGAAAGCGACTGGATGATGCCGCTTCGCACAGAGGCTCACTGCGAGTGGGAACTCATTACGATAAAGCCGGAATAACTGATCTTACAAGGCTGAGAGGAGGCAAATTAGGTAGCCTGGTAAAAATCCTACCGGCCAGATAGGAAAAAGCCTTGACAACGCCAACCTGTAGTCTTAATATATGCAAGGAAGCGATGGAATATCGCAAATACAAACATAACAATCGAATTCCAAATACTACGATCACATTTATAAATCGGAGGAAAACAAATGATTACAAAGGATATGGTTATCGGAGACGTTATCAGTGAGCATCCAGAACTGGTTCGCGCATTCTTCGCAAACGGAATGATGTGTATTGGTTGCCCTGCATCCCAGGGTGAGTCCATCGAGCAGGCTTCGATGGTACACGGCATCGATACAGACCAGCTCGTAAACGCTCTTAACGAAGCTCTCGAGGCATAATTACGCAATAAGAATTGCAATTCAGGCGGCCATTGACGGCCGCTTTTTCATTGCATCCTCTGCCTCGGCTTCAGTTTTGCAAATGTATAGTGGCGGATGTAAAATCAATACGTACAATAAAAGCAGGAGGAAACACTATGTTTTTTGAAGTAGATAGAGAGATATTCGACAAGGTGCCTGATCTTGTGATCGGCGTTGTAGCCGTACAGGGCATCGACAACAGCAAAGAAGTCCCTGCGATCGAGAAGATGCTCGACAAATACGCGGACGAGTGCAAACAGTACTTTGACGAATCGGGCAACAAAGCCAAGGAAGACCCTTGTGTCGTACCTTATCGCGAGGCCTTCAGAGCTATAGGCATAAATCCAAACAGATATGCTTGTTCCATTGAGGCTCTGATGGACAGAATTGCAAAG
>CADAUB010000046.1 GCA_902790965.1 uncultured Eubacteriales bacterium
GGTGAGATCAGCGGTACAAGTACCATCACTCAGCAGCTCGCTCGTAACGTATTCCTTCCGGAAGAAAAGAGCGTCAGGTCTATCAAGCGTAAGATTATCGAGATGTACTACGCCAGCCAGATCGAAGACGAGCTCAGCAAGGAAGAGATACTTACCGCGTATCTGAATACTATATATCTCGGATACGGATGTTACGGAGTAGATACCGCTGCTAAGTATTATTTCTCTGCAAATCTTGACGAACTTTCTCTTGAGCAATGCGCAGCTCTCGCGGCGCTACCACAGGCTCCGGGCCTTTACGCGCTTATCGTAACTGAGCCTGATGAATACTGCACGGATATCGGAGATGGGCTTTATGCCAACGATGTATCAGCAGACAGAAGAAACCTTGTTCTTGATCTTATGACAGAGCAAGGCTATATCACAGCTGAAGAAGCCGAGGCTGCTAAGAAGCCAGTAACAGACTTCATCAAGCCGGGCAAGCTCTCAAAGGGAACAAATTCGGCATTCAAGGATTATCTCATTGAGACAGTCACAGCCGATCTTATGAAGCAATATGATCTCTCAGAGGAAAAGGCTACTGAGATGGTCTATACAAAGGGCCTTCATATTTATTCGACTCTCGACTCGCAGGCTCAGAAAGTAGTGACCAAGGAGTTCAAGAACAAGAACAGCTTCCCGAGCGCTTTGAAGAGTAATTCTAAGGTAGAAGCTGCCATGGTCATCACTGAGGTAGGCACAGGCCAGATAAAAGCGATGGCTGGTACGCGTGACGCAACGGGAGACAAGCTCTTCAACAGAGCCACAAACCCGCGTCAGCCTGGTTCATCCATAAAGCCTCTTGCTGTATATGCTCCGGCTTTACAGAAGAGTTATGAATGTGCGAAAAAGGGCGACAAGTTCCCGTTCAAGAAAACAGGATACGACAAACAGGGTACCAGCGGATGGGGCAGCTATATCACTGCTTCTTCGTCTGTTACCGATGAGAAGATGACTGTTAACGGTCAGAACTGGCCTCAGAACTTCTCAAGGTCGTACTCAGGCTGGAAGAACTTCAGACTTGCTCTTCAGCAGTCTATCAACACCTGCGCTGTCAAGATACTCGCACAGGTAGGAGTTGAGTATTCAATCGATATGTTAAAAGAGTTTGGTCTCACCACGATAGTCGATGATACATCTCTTGCTACTAATGATGTGAATCTCGCAGCCCTTGGCCTTGGAGCTATGACAGAGGGAGTAACGCCGCTTGAAATGGCTCTCGCATATGCGGCATTCCCTAACGGAGGAGTCGTCAATTCAGGCATATGCTACACTCAGGTAACCGACGCTGATGGCAAAGTGTTGCTTGAAGGAAAGTCTGAAGAGACCAGAGTAATGGATAAGGGCGTAGCCTGGATCATGACAGATATCCTTAAGTCAGTCGTTTCCAGAGGCATCGCCGGCGACGCTGCTATAAGTGGCGAGCAGGTAGGAGGTAAGACAGGTACTACAGACCAGACATGGGATATCTGGTTCGATGGATTCACTCCAAAGTACTCAGCAGCCCTCTGGATCGGTACCGATGACAACTCAGAGCTCAATACGACTTCAGCCACCGCTGCCAGACTCTGGAGCAAGATAATGGGCAAGGTCAAACGAGCCAAAGGCGGTAAGTATAAAGAGCAGCCAGACAACGTCATCTATCAGGACGGCGAGTTCTATACAAAGGGGACACAACCACCTCCGAAGCCAAAAGTCGTAGAAAAGAAAGACGACGAAAAGAAGGATGGCGAAACTGACGCTAAAGAAACTAAAACCGAGGAGAAGAAAGACGAAGGATAGATTAACACTTGCAATAAGAACGGTTTAGTGGTATAAACAATCGTACGTTATTTTCGAAAGAGTGGGTCAAGCCCACTCTTTCAATTATGTAAGGGCGATTTCGGACGGTGAAACATGGCCAAAGAAGACGCAGCAGGCAAAGTAAGCCAATTGCTTGCCCCATATCTCGAAGAGAAAAATCTTGAGCTATACAGGGCAGAATATAAAAAAGAAGGTAAAGAGTGGGTCCTTAGGGTATTCCTCGACAAGCCGGCAAATTCTGAAAGCGAATATGTCAGCATCGAAGAGTGCGAAGACGTTACAAGGTGGCTCAGCGATATCCTCGATAAAGAAGACTTCATCGACAGAAGTTACAACCTGGAGGTAAGTTCTCCGGGGCTCGACAGAGAGCTTATCAAGGACTCTGACTACGAACGTTTCAAAGGAAGGCTCGTAGAAGTTAAGACTTATGAGCAGATAAACGGCAGTAAAGAACACGAAGGCACTCTGCTTGGCAGAGAAGAAGGTATCGTGAGGATAGAAGAGGATGGCAACACCCTCGAGATCCCTGCCGACAAGATATCTAAAATCAATTTAGCAGTAGTTTTCTAACGAAAAGGAGTAACAAACAATGAGTAAGGAATTTCTGGATGCGTTTGCAGACCTCAGAAAAGAAAAGAATCTTTCTGAAGAAGAAGTGATCGGAGCTATCAAGGACTCGATCGAAAACGCATACAAGAAGAATTACGGAGCATCCAATGTAAGAGTCGAAGTCGACATGACTGAAGGCAATGTATCTGTCTTCATGGGGCTCGAAGTAGTAGAGGAAGTCATGGATGACATGACTGAGATCTCGCTCGAAGATGCAAAGGAAATATACGACGGATATGAACTCGGCGATATCGTTGAGTATGAGATCGATCCTAAAGACTTCAACAGGATCGCTGCTCAGGGCGCCAAGCAGGTATTCGTACAGAAGAACCGCGAAGCAGAGAGGATCAATTCCTACAACGAATATATCGAAAAGAAGGGCACTATCGTGACCGGTAAGGTCGAGAGGATCAACAACGGCACTATGCTCATCTCCCTTGGTAGAACAGAGGGAAGAGTCCCTGCATCCGAGCAGGTAAAGACTGAGAGCTTCAAGCCTGGCGACCGCATCAAAGTCTATGTAATGGACGTAAAGAAAGAAAACAAAGGCCCTCAGGTGCTTCTTTCAAGATCCCATCCGGGTCTCGTAAGAGGTCTGTTTGAGCTCGAGATCCCTGAGATCGCCGATGGCACAGTTGAGATCATGGGTACAGCCAGAGAAGCTGGTTCGCGTACAAAGATAGCGGTGCATTCCAATGACCCTAACGTAGACCCTGTAGGAGCCTGCGTAGGTAACCGCGGCGCCAGAGTACAGAACATCGCAGATGAGCTCTTCGGCGAGAAGATCGATATCATCGTATGGGATGAAGACCCTGCAGTTCTTATCAGCAATGTCCTAAGGCCCGCTATCGTAGAAGGCGTATATATCAACGAAGAGGAAAAATCGGCTACAGCTGTAGTACCAGAGCAGCAGCTTTCACTTGCTATTGGTCGTGAGGGCCAGAACGTAAGGCTCGCAGCCAAGGTGAGCGGATGGAAGATCGACATCAAGAGCCACGGCCAGCTCGAAGAGATGGGCTTCGCGTTTGATGAGTATGAAGATTCCGACGTTACCCCAGACGAAGCAGCCGTTGAGGAAGAGGTAGCAGTAAGTGAGGAGAGCGAAGTCGAAAACGCCGATGCGTAGATGCGTCGCATGCAGAGAGTCAAAGCCTCAGGAAGAACTCATGAGGTTCACCTTAAGTGAAGGCCATCTTTCAGCTGATATACAGACAAAAGCGGATGGACGCGGATATTATCTCTGCAGAAAAAATGACTGTATCAATACAGCCATAAAGCGCAAAGCTTTTAACCGTGCGTGCAGATGTGATCTAAGCACGGACGAAGTCATAAAAGTTATTGAAGAAGCGTTCAATAACAATTAAGGAGGAATGAATGTCAAAAAAAGTTAGCGAACTGACAAAAGAACTCGACATAAGCCTTGAGGAACTCAAAGGTTATGCGGATAAGATGGGTATCGCAATAGCAAGCGCCCGCTCCTCGGTAGAGGACATGGATGCCGAGAGACTCATCAGATCTATCAACCTTATGAAGGGCAATACTTCGAGTAATTCTTCTTCCGGAAACAGGCCTAAGATCAAGGCTGTTCCTGTAATGCCTAAAGACGGTATGAAGGCTAAGCCACCTATCGGCAAGCCTACTATACCTAAAAAGGCAGTTGTGCCTAAAGAAGAAGAGGAGCCTGCAAAGGCTGAAGAGCCAGCCGCTTCCGACATCAAGTCTGAAGTAGAAGAAAAGGCAGAAAAGCCTGCCGAAGAGCCAAAGACGGAGCCAGTAAAAGCTGCTGAGCCTAAAGAAGAAGAGAAGCCTGCAAAGGCAGAAGAGCCTATTGAAGAGCCAAAGGCTGAGCCTAAAAAGGAAGAAGCTCCAAAGAAAGAGGCTAAGAAAGAGGTCAAAGAAGAGCCTAAAAAGGAAGAACCTGAGGAATACGTAAACGCTCCGGGCAAGCCTATGAGGTTCAAGAAGATCTCCGATGCGGCGACCGAAAAGAAGAAGGCAGAAGAACTCAAGAAACGTCAGCAGGAGAGAAGAGCTCAGCAGAAAGCTGAGAACGCAGAGAAGAAGGGTGGCAGAAAAGAAGGCCGCAAGTCTTCTGATGCTCAGAACAGATCTTCAAGGCCTCAGAATTCAGGCGCTGCTCAGCAGGCACCACAGCCATCAGGCAAGGGCAAAGGCAAGAGCAAGAAATTTTTCGATAACCGCGACCGTGACAAACAATCGAGATATGACAGAAGAGAAGACGGTCCGGGCGGACGCAGGAATAACAATAATGCCATCTATGACGAGGCTGCTCTTGAAAAGCAGGAACGCCATAAAAAGAAATACAAACAGAAGGTAGTGGAGGAGCCTACAGTCGAAGAGATGCTCCCAGAGGGCACCATCGCAGTAACAGTTCCTATCACTGTCGCAGGCCTTTCAGAGCAGGCTGAGATCAGCGTTTCGAAGATCATCATGTCCATGATGCAGATGGGCGTTATGGCTACTATCAATCAGACACTCGATAAAGACGCTGTCGAAATGCTCGCTGATGATCTCGGGCTTCAGATAGTAGTAACAGAAGAAGAGCCTGAGATCGAAGAGCCGGGAATCGACATGCACGAAGATTCCGAGAACGAGCTTGAGCCAAGGCCACCTATCATCACAGTTATGGGACACGTCGACCACGGTAAGACATCGCTGCTCGACGCTATCCGTAATACAAACGTTACAGCCGGCGAGTCTGGCGGTATCACACAGCACATCGGTGCTTCCGAGGTAGAGATCAACGGCAAGAAGATCGTATTCCTTGATACTCCGGGTCACGAAGCGTTCACAACGATGCGTGCCAGAGGAGCTCAGGTAACAGATATCGCAGTTCTCGTAGTAGCTGCTGACGACGGCGTAATGCCACAGACAGTTGAATCCATCAGCCACGCAAAGGCTGCCGGAGTTCCTATCATCGTAGCCATCAACAAGATGGACAAGCCGGGAGCAAATCCTGATAGAGTAAAGCAGGAACTCATGGAGCATGGAGTGCTCGTAGAGGATTGGGGCGGTGAAGTAATTTCCGTTCCTGTTTCCGCCAAGAAGGGTGAAGGCATCACAGATCTTCTCGAGATGATACTCCTTCAGGCTGATGTACTTGAACTCAAGGCCAATCCTAACAGACTGGCTATGGGTACAGTAATCGAAGCAAGGCTCGATAAGGCAAAGGGTCCTGTCGCGACACTTCTGGTGTCCAACGGTACTCTTAAGACTGGCCAGAGCGTTGTTGCCGGTACAACTTCGGGTAAGATCCGTGTCATGACAGATGACAAGGGTAAAACTATCCGCAAGGCCGGCCCTGCAACAGCAGTAGAGATCCTCGGACTCTCCGATGTGCCTGCAGCCGGTGACGCTTTCAACGCTGTAAGAGATGACAAGACAGCCCGTGAGATCGCTCAGAACAGAAAAGACAAGATGAGAGAAGAAGTGCTCGCCAAGAACGCCAGCATGACACTCGACAAACTCTTCAGCCAGATCCAGGAAGGAGAGGCGAAGGAACTCAACCTCATCGTCAAGGCAGACGTACAGGGTTCTGTCGGAGCTATCATCACATCGCTTGAAAAACTCGAGACACCTGAAGTCAAGATCAACGTCATCCATAGCGGCGTAGGTACAGTGAACGAATCCGATGTCAAGCTCGCTGAGACATCCAACGCTATCATCATCGGTTTCAACGTAAGACCTACTACAGCCGTTACAAACCAGGCTCAGGATGCAGATGTCGAGATCAGACTTTACAGAGTTATTTACGACATCATCGACGAGATCCAGGATGCTATGAAGGGTATGCTCGACCCAGAATTCAAAGAGGAAGTACTCGGTAAGGCTGAGGTCAGAGATACATTCAAGGTGCCTAATCTCGGTATCGTCGCCGGATGCTACGTCACAGAGGGCGAGGTCAAGAGAAATGCTCAAATCAGGCTCGTTCGTGACGGAATCGTCATCCACGAAGGCGTTATCAGCTCTCTCAGACGATTCAAGGACGACGTCAGAGAAGTACAGCAGGGTTATGAGTGCGGCCTCGGTATCGAAAAGTACAACGACATCAAGCCTGGTGACACTATCGAATGCTTCGAGATGGTAGAAGTAGAGCGCTAATTTAAAAGGGATTTAGAGAATGGCAAAATACAGACAGGGAAGACTCGGTGAAGAGATCAAAAAGAGCATAAGCGGATTTATTATCAACGGTGCTAAGGATCCTGCTCTTACAGAGAGGATCATCAGCATCACCGCTGTTGAAGTGACTCGTGACGGAAGTTACGCTACCGTATACGTCTCGCCTATGTGCCTCGCTGATGAAGACAAGGAAATGGTCTATTCAGGCGTTATGGCAGGTCTGGAGAGAGCCAAGGGAGCGATAAGGGGGCAGGTGTCCAAAGACGTACATATGCGCCACACACCTGAGCTCCGCTTCAAACTCGACTCATCGCTCGATTACGGTCAGCACATAGAGTCTATACTTGGGACACTTACATATAGCGATCCCGAAGAGGATAAATGAACGACACTATAAAAAGCATAGCAACAATAATGAAAGATCTGGACAATGTCCTGATCTTTCCGCATGTAAACATGGACGGAGATGCCATAGGCTCAGCTTCGGCTCTTTGTCTTGCTCTGAGAAGTCTGGGCAAAAAAGCATACGTTATGATCAACGAGCCGGTGCCTAAAAATCTCGACTTCCTTGAATGCGGTTGTACAACTACAGATGACAGCGTGCTCGATGATGTACAGCTTTCTCTCATGCTCGATTGCAACGGCATGAATCGTATCTCCGGAAGAGAAAAGGCGTGGGAGAGGGGCAGGCTCAAAGGCTGCATCGACCATCACTCCACAAAAGCCAAGGAAATTCGCTACGATTTTTCGAGAATTGAGCCTAAATCAGCTGCTACGGGAGAGATCGTCTACAATGTCATCAAGGCAATGGGCTGTGAGATCACACTCGACATCGCAAATTGCATTTTTGCCGCGATAACAACAGATACAGGTAACTTCCAGCACACCAATACGACAAGCCGCTCGCATGAGATAGCAGGCCATCTATATAAGATAGAGGGCTTCAACTCAAAGGTGATAAGTGCTCTTATTTACGACAGGAAGTCCAAGAACGCTATCAAGATGGAGAGCGAAGTCATTTCAAATCTTGATTTCTACGCTGATGGCAAGCTCGCTGTAGGCAAGGTAACTCAAGAAGTGCTCAGAAAGACAGGCTGCACTATGGACGAAGCCGATGGCATTATTGTAAGGATGATGTCCATAGACGGGGTAGAAGGCGCATGCCTTTTCAAGGAAACCGACAGCAGCGTCAGAGCTTCTCTTAGAGGCAGAAGCTACGCGGACATGGCAAAGGCTGCTTCTAAGTTTGGAGGAGGCGGTCATACTCTGGCCGCGGGCTGCACCTTTAACGGAATGTCCCTTGAGGATGCCGAGAAGGCGATGATACCCGTCCTCATAGATACAGTAAACGCCCGATGAACGGAATCTTTAATATAAACAAGCCGGCTGACTGGACATCACAGGACGTCTGCGCAAAGCTAAGAGGCCGGCTCCATATAAAGAAAATAGGACACACAGGAACGCTCGACCCAATGGCTACGGGCGTTTTGCCTGTATGCGTAGGTAACGCCACACGTATCATCGAGTACTACGACAAAGATAAGAAGCAATACCACGCTTCGATGAAGCTTGGTATCGCGACCGATACTTTGGATATAACGGGCGAAGTGCTCAAAACAGGCTCATACTCACATGTCACCGAAAATGCTGTGAGAGAGGAATTTAAGGGGTATATGGGCGTTGTAAGTCAGGTGCCTCCTAAGTACTCAGCATTAAAAGTGGATGGAAAGAGGGCATACGACCTCGCAAGGGCCGGGGCCGACTTCGAAATGAAGGCCAGGGTGATAGAGATATATTCTAACGAGATTACCAGGCTTGATCTCGAAAAGGGAGAGATCGAATTCGACGTAACTTGCCAAAAGGGCACATATATACGTACTATCTGTGACGATATCGGGCGCAAGCTCGAATGTGGAGCAGCAATGACAGCATTAATCAGAACAGCAAGCGGCCCATTTAGTATCGAAGACGCTATAGATATCGAAACTCTTTGCTCGATGAGCGACGAAGAAATCGAAAAGCAGCTCATATCCATGCCGGATACCCTAAATGAGCTGGGAATTATCGTACTTAACGATAACAGAGTTACCGCCTTTTGCAACGGGAATTCCACTTATCTCTCAAATTGCAAGATAATAGAGCCTACAAGCTTCGATAAAGTCTACAAAGTCTACGCAAACGGAGAGTTCCTCGGTATAGGAGAAATAAAGGAAGAAGGCTTAACGCCTGTAAAAGTCCTTTATCATAGCAAATGAAGATAATCACCAGTCTTGAAAATCTTAATATAGATGAGAAGACATCAATAGCTCTCGGGAATTTTGATGGCGTACATATCGGTCATCAGAAGATAATGGAAAACGCCCTTGATGCGGCTGATGGAAGCATGCAGACTCTCTGCTTTACGTTCTCCAATCATCCTTTCAACTTCATCATGGACAGAGACGTTACCGACCCGGCTGCTGTGAAGCTTATCTGCAGCGAAGAGGATAAGATCGAACTCATAGAGGGCATGGGGTTCGATATCCTGGTCAATGTACCGTTTGATGAGACTATCATGACAATGCGCGCTCATGAGTTTTTCAAGTCCATCCTTATAGATAAGCTGAACGCCGGCCACATATCCGTTGGCTTCAATTACACATATGGCGCTAGGGCAGAAGGCAAAACAGACATGCTCATAGAGCAGTGCGCTGAAGCCGGCATAGGCATCAATGTGCAAGATGCTGTAATGGTGGATGACAAAGTCGTCAGCTCGACACTCATTCGTGAAATGATAAAAGAGGGGAACATGGAACTCGCATGCCGCTATCTGGGCAGGCCTCTAACATACAGCGGCGTCGTAGAACACGGCCGTAAGCTCGGCTCTGCTAATGGCATCCCTACAGCCAATATCCCGGTGCACGATTCCAGGATGGCTCCTCCAAACGGAGTATATTTTACAAGGGCTATCGTTGCCGGAAAAGAATACGCAGCAGTTTCAAATATAGGATTCAAGCCTACCGTACAGAAAACAGGAGGGCGCTCGATAGAGACCAATCTCTTCGATTTCGACGGCGAACTCTACGGCAATAAGATAAAGGTGTTATTCGATCATTTCTCGAGGCCTGAGGTGAAATTCGGCTCAAAGGATGAGCTATTTGACCAGATAAGAAAAGATTGCAGTAACGCAAAAGATTACTACAAAAAGTGATAGACAACATGCCTTTGGTATGTTAATATACCGTCGTTGTGACATTTCCGTCACAACAAACTATTTCCAATATACCCGCGCCGCAGAGGTTCGATGCTCCAACGGCTTCGCAGAGCGGGCGAACTGAAAGTAAAGGAGTTTTTTATTATGCTTACAAAAGAAAAGAAACAGGAAATCATCAAAGAGTACGCTACTAAAGAGGGTGACACAGGTTCCCCAGAGGTACAGGTCGCTATCCTCACATTCAGAATCAACGAGCTCAATGAGCATCTCAAAGAACATCATAAGGATCACCACTCCAGAAGAGGCCTCCTCAAGATGGTAGGTCAGAGAAGAAACCTTCTGAAGTATCTGAGAGAGACAGACATCGAGAGATACAGAAGCCTCATCGCGAGACTCGGACTCAGGAAATAATTACGTACAATACAAGCGGGAGCTTCTCCCGCTTAAGTTGTATTTTTGGAGCACCCATAGTTAAAGAAGGAATTAACAGGAAGGAGTTGTTAATAAATGGGTAGATTTGAAGATTACAAGACTTACAGGACAGCCCTCGGCGGCAGACTTCTCGAGGTAGAGATCGGCAAGCTCGCAGAGCAGGCAAACGGACACGCAGTTGTCAGATATGGCGACACAGTAGTAAGCTGCGCTGTCTGCGCGAGCAAAGAGCCAAAGCAGGATGTAGATTTCTTCCCGCTTACATGCAATTTTGAAGAGAAGCTCTACGCAGTAGGCAAGATCCCTGGCGGCTATCTTAAGAGAGAAGGACGTCCAAGCGATAAGGCTACACTCGTATCGAGACTGATCGACAGACCGCTTCGTCCGCTGTTCCCAAAGGGCTACAGAAACGACGTAGTTGTCACAGCTACAGCTCTTTCAGTCGATCACGACTGCTCACCTGAGGTAGCTTCACTTATCGGTACATCCGTTGCGATCGCTATCTCCGACATTCCATGGGACGGTCCTACAGCCGGCGTGGTAGTCGGAAGAGTAGACGGTGAGTTCGTAGTTAACCCTACATTCGAGCAGAGACAGGTATCCGATGTAAACCTCACAGTTTGCGGTACAGAAGATGCCATCATGATGGTAGAAGCTGGCGCTAAGGAAGTTCCTGAAGAGCAGATGCTTGAGGCCATCCTCTTTGGTCACGAAGAGATCAAGGAAATCTGCAAGTTCATCAAGGGCATCGTTGCCGAGGTAGGCAAGGAAAAGCAGGACTACGTAGTATTCAAGGCCGGCGAAGATGTTGACGCTGCCGTTAGAGAATACGCTACACAGAAGATGGTAGATGCCATCTATACATTCGACAAGCAGGAAAGACTCGCCAACATGGACGCAGTCGCTGCTGACGCGAAAGAACATTTCGCGGAAGAGTTCGAAGGACGCATGGCTGAGGTAGACGAAGTCATGTACAACATCAAGAAGGAAGAGGTAAGACGCCGCATCCTCGACGAGGGCGTCAGACCGGATAACAGAAAGCCAGATGAAATCAGACCGCTCTGGAGCGAGACAGGATATCTTCCTAGAACTCACGGCTCCGGACTCTTCAAGAGAGGCCAGACTCAGGTGCTTTCAGTCGCTACACTCGCTCCTCTTAACGAGGCTCAGTGGCTCGATGGTATCGATGACGATGTGACTCGCAAGAGATACATGCATCAGTACAACTTCCCTGGATATTGCACAGGCGAAGCTAAGCCATCGAGATCCCCAGGAAGACGTGAGATCGGACACGGCGCTCTTGCTGAGAGAGCTCTGATGCCTGTACTTCCAAGCGAAGAAGAATTCCCATACGCAATCAGAGTCGTCTCCGAGGTAATGTCCAGTAACGGTTCATCCTCCATGGCATCGACATGCGGCTCGACACTCGCTCTCATGGACGCAGGCGTTCCTATCAAGAAGCCTGTATCCGGAATCGCTATGGGTCTCATCGAAGGATTCAACGAAGACGGTTCTTCCAGATTCGCCATTCTGAGCGACATCCAGGGCATGGAAGACTTCCTCGGCGACATGGACTTCAAGGTCACCGGTACTCCTGACGGCGTTACAGCGCTCCAGATGGATATCAAGGTGCACGGGCTCAACAGAGAGATCCTCCAGCAGGCTCTCGAACAGGCTAAGATCGGAAGAGCTAAGATCCTCGAGAACATGCTCGAAGAGATCCCTGCTCCAAGAGAAGAGCTGAGCCCATATGCTCCTAGATTCATCAGCATGAGGATCGATCCAGACAAGGTAAGACTTGTCATCGGACCGGGAGGAAAGACTGTCAACAGAATCGTTGAGGAGACAGGCGCTAAGATCGACATCTCCGATGATGATGTCGGATTCATCGCTATCTACGCAGTTGACATGGAGAGCGCTGAGGCGGCTAAGAAGGAGATCGAACTTATCACTAAGGACGTTGAGGTAGGCGAGGTATATGAGGGTAAAGTTACCCGCATCATGAACTTCGGCGCATTCCTCGAGATCCTGCCTGGTAAGGAAGGGCTCCTCCACATCTCCAAGATGGCAGACCACAGAGTTGAAAAGGTAGAAGATGTCATGAACATCGGCGACACTGTAACCGTTAAGGTAACAGAGATCGACAGCCAGAATAGGATCAACCTCGAAAGGCCGGATGTAAAGAGAGCTCCTTCAAAGAGACCTCCAAGAAAATAGTCATCGACGCGATCAAGGTGATATAATAAGCGTGCGTATAGCTTTATACGCACGCTATTTTTCTTGTTTCAGACTATTGCGGTTTATAACAGATGCTGTACGAAGAAGGCTTCACACAAAACAGAGAGATATCGTGGCTCAGATATAATGAAAGGGTGCTCGAAGAAGCGCTCGATGAGAAGGTGCCGCTGTTTGAGCGACTTCGCTTCATATCCATTTTCACGTCCAATCTTGAGGAGTTCTTCAAGGTGAGAGTCGGCAGCCTTTTAGGAGAGTCAGATGAGGGCGATGACGATGTCGATGAGAAGTCGGGAATGACCGCCCAGGAGCAACTTAGCCGCATACACAGCCTGATACCGGGGCTTCTTATGAAAAAGGACATGGCTTATGGCCTTGTCGAAAGCAGGCTTTCCGAAAAAGGGATCAAGCGCCTTGAACCCGAAAATATCAGCGAAGAGGATAGGGGAGCATGCTTTGATTTCTTCAGGGATGAACTTAAGCCCCGCCTTAAAACTGTGATTCTTTCTAAAGGCGATAAACTCCCATATCTCGATGAGGAAAGAACTTATCTTATCGCCGATCTCGACGCCGAGCTTGAGGACAGATTTGGCTTAGTCGATATACCTTACGCGCTTCCAAAGATATTCGTACTCGAAGATGAGGCCTACGAGGAAGAGCCTAGCTTCGAAGACGACATTCCTCGTGTCAGCAGCATAATCGGCAGTAGCGTTAAGCATTCATTCCGCTACGTGCTTTCCGAAGACATCATAAGGATGTTTGCCGACACTCTTTTCGTGCCTTTCGTGCCGCTATCCGTCCATGCTCTTGATATTGCCAGGACTTCCGAAGTAGTATCAGGCAGCGAGTCTGCAAATACAGCCAGTGAGATGAGAAAGATACTTAAAAAGAGGAAGTATGCTTCGGCTGACAAGCTAGTATGCTTCGGCTGACAAGCTCATTACTGATGGCAAACTCAGCAGAAATCTCATTAACTATCTTTCAGAAGCTCTTTCCCTTACAGAGCGGCAGATGTTCACGACTACCAGGATAGATTTTACGTATCTTGGCGAACTAGAGGAAAAGATCCCAGAAGATAAAAGAGAGGGGCTTTTCTATCCGCCGCATATTCCATACGACCAGACAGAAGACATCGAAATCAGCCTTATAGACGAGATAAGAAGGCGTGATATGCTCTCTTGCTATCCTTATGACTCGATGGATGTGTTCCTCGGACTTCTGAGAGAAGCCGCTTTTAGCAGCGAGGTAAGAGAGATACGCATCACGATATATCGCCTGGCATCCAACCCTAAGATCACGGATTATCTTATCTATGCCGCGCGCAACGGCAAGAAGGTAAGGGTAGTGCTCGAGCTTAGGGCCCGCTTCGATGAAGAAAAGAACCTCGCCTGGGCGGAGAGACTCAAGGCCGCCGGCTGCAGGGTCTACTACGGTATGGACAAATACAAGGTCCATTCAAAGCTGTGCCAGATAGTGTTCGACGATGGGTATATTACCAATATCTCTACGGGCAATTACAATGAAAAGACGGCTAAGCTGTATACGGATATGTCACTTATTACTTCCGATCCGGCGATCGGAAAGGCCGCTTCCCGTCTGTTCAAGGATATTTGCAAGGAAAAGGTAGGGGAGAAAGACTACAGTCCTTTGCTAGTAGCTCCTGTGAGCATGCGAAAAGAACTATTGAAGCTCATAAAGCGCGA
>CADAUB010000047.1 GCA_902790965.1 uncultured Eubacteriales bacterium
CCACCCTGATTTCATCTCAAATCTATATATTGTGTAATTCTATGCGCCCTCAAATGTAGCGAAGGATCGGCATTAGCTCCTCTAGTTCTCGTCTTTGGAAGCTCCGTTGAGAAGCACCCAGAACACCGCGGCTGCCACAGAGAATCCGACTATAGCATAGAAGTTGGTGTTGTAGCTTCCGCCTGCTGACTCGAGAAGCGCTGATGAGATCATAGGCCCTATCGTAGCCGCAGGAATAAGGCTGAAGTTCGCTATGCTGAAATTCGTCGGGAAGTTGGCCGGGCCGAACGCCTTGTTTATATATGCCGAAGTGATCGTTGGGCATCCGCCGTAAGCGAGGCCCACGAATACCAGTCCGCAGAGTATGAATATGTAAGCGCCTGTCATGCCACCGAGCACCAGAAGTATACCGGCAGCGAGCATGAACGCGTTGTTTACGAGAGTCGATGTCTTGCGGCCAAATCTGTCGAAGTTGTTGCCGGCGACTATTCTGCCCGCTCCGTTGAAGAGCGAAACTATCATGCCGAGAACCGCTGTGCCTCCGAAGGCTACAGAGATATTCGCAGCGCTGTTGATAACGAGAAGGCCTGCCGAGTTGATCAGTATAGCCCAGATGGTGAAGAACCAGAACTTAGGCGTCTTGAGCATCTCTACCGCTGAGTAGTTCTTGGCAGGAGCTGCTTTGGCGTCATCAGCCTTTGCCGGATTAGCCTTGAGCGCAAGTTCCGCAAGGGCTGCACTATCCTCTTCGCCAGGCACCTTGATGATGATCGCGGCAAGAACGCAGATGACCGCGATAGCTATAGCAAGGATACGGAAAACAGCAAGCACTCCCATCGATCCGATCATGGAGTTCACGACCGATCCGAGAGCGAGACCACCGAGGCCAAATCCCATGAGCATTATGCCCGACGCGAGTCCTACCTTATCCGGGAACCATTTGTTGAGTGAACCGATGATGCCGTTGTATGCAACGCCTACTCCGCCACCGCCAAACACTCCGTAGAAGATGTAGAGCATCGTAAGGCTCTTTCCCGGCTCGTCTGCCTTCATCATCGATACGACGAAGAATCCGATAAGAAGCATCGCCGCCGAGATGAGCATCCTTACCCTGAGGCTCATGGACTTGCTCATGAGTCCGCCTGCGAAGCCTCCGAGGCAGAAGAATATCATCGAGATCGTAAATGTCAGTGACAGCTGTGAGATGCTCCAGCCCGTGAAGATCTCTCCGATCGGAGTCCTGAAGATCGACCAAGCGTAGATAAGTCCGAGGAACAGCAGCGTTACAGTTCCCATTCCAAGATAAAGCCATCTGTTTTTCACGTTCATGTTTAATCCCCTTCTGTTTAGAAAAAAACAGCGATTTCAGAATCGTATCCTGACCCTGAACCCGCTGTATTCGATATTATCCTTCAAACTCGCGCCTATTATATCAGACACTTCTTCAATTTTGAACTAATTAATTTTGATATTTTTGTGAGTTTCAAGTTCGCCCTATTCGTTACCTATTCCCTCTTCTTCTATCGAGCAGCCAGAGGAATACGTAGCCCAGAAGCGCGAAGCCTATCATCGTGTAAAAGCTGGTGTCGTATCTGCCGCCGGCCGACTCCATAAGAGCCGAAGATATCATCGGGCCGAGTGTAGCCGCCGGTACCAGACTGAAATTCGCTATGCTGAAGTTTGTCGGGTAATTGGCCGGCCCGAACTCCTTATTTATGTATGCTGAAGTGATAGTCGGAGCGCCGCCAAACGCCATGCCTATACACACCAGACCTAGCAGTATGAACACGTATACATTTGTTTTGGCTCCAAGCACCAGAAAGATACCCGACGCAAGAACGAAGGCGTTGTTTATAAGAGCAGCTGTCCTGCGCCCATATCGGTCGAAGTTGAATCCTCCGTATATCCTTCCGCCGCCATTGAAAAGCGAGACTATCATGCCAAGTACAGCGGTGCCTCCAAATGCCACGGAGATATCCGCAGCGCTGTTGATCACGAGAAGCCCTGCCGCGTCGACCAGTATGGCCCAGGTAATGTAATACCAGAAGCGGCTCGTCTTCAGCATTTCGACAGTCGTGTAGTTCTTGACAGAGGAATCGGCTGCGTCGGTCTTGATCTGTCCATCTTTGCCTGCCAGTTTGGCCAGAGCCAGCTTGTCTGCATCACCCGGCATCTTTACGATAACGGCCGCAAGCAAGCATACCACCGCGTTAGCTATAGCGAGTACCCTGAATACTGTGAGCACTCCAAGCGCACCCATCATCGGCTCCACGATCGAGCCAAGCGCAAGGCCTCCTATTCCAAAGCCCATAAGCAAAGTGCCGGATGCCAGCCCTACTTTGTCCGGAAACCAGCTGTTCACAGCACTAAGCATGCCGTTGTATGCGATGCCGACGCCCGTGCTGGCGAAGACGCCATAGAATATATACAGAATCATCAGGCTTCTGCCCGGCGCACCGGTATCCATGGTGGATATGGCGAAGAAACCGATGAACAGAACAGCGCCCGCTATGAGCATCCTGACTCTTAAGCTGAGTGACTTGCTCATCAGCCCACTTATAAATCCGCCTATGCAGAAGAACACCATCGAAATTGTGAACGTCAGCGACAGCTGTGAGATGCTCCACCCTGTGAATAGTTCAGCGATAGGAGCTCTGAATATCGACCACGCGTAAATAAGCCCCATAAACAGGAGCGTCACAGTGCCTGTTATCAGATAAAGCCAGCGTTTATTGATATTCATCGTTACACTTTTATGGCAAATCTCTATTTCCTGCACAAACCGTCTCTGATCATCTTGCCGATCCTTTCCAGAAGGGCCTCAGCATGACTGAATTTCTGCCAGTATAGCATGAAGCCATGCATCATTCCATTAGCTCTGATCAGGCAAACACTGTTGCCCGCTTCCTCAAGGCGCCTCGCGAATTCTTCGCCATCATCTCTTAGAGGATCGAGTTCCCCGCTCACTATTATCGATGGAGGCATACCGCTGAGGTCTTTGGCCTTTCCAGGATTGAGCCTGTAATCGTCAGGATCTGTACCCTCCGGTATGTATAGTTCCATCATCTTTTCAATCGCGTTTACTGGGAGGACATACCCGCCCTGCCCGTATGTCTTAGCCGAGACTGACGCTTCGAGGCCTACGCAACCATACGTGCCGTAAAAGAGTATAAGGCCCGAGATCTTAGGCGCTTTGCCGTCACGCGCAAGAAGCGCTAAGGCAGCGGATATATTAGCGCCCGAGCTGTCTCCACCCGCGATCATCATATGCGGGTCCCCGCCGAATTCGCCTGCATGCTCAAGGGCCCACTCCGCGGTGGAGACGGCATCCTCTATGCAAGCCGGGAAAGGATGCTCAGGCGCCAGCCTGTACTCGGGCGCGACAACTACCGCCCCGCACTCGTCCGCCAGCTTGCCACAGAGCGGATCGTGGTCTTCGATGCTTCCCATGATGAAGCCGCCACCGTGAAAATACAGGATCACAGGCATTGCTTCTTCATCGTTTTTTGTAGCATTCTTTGTAGCGCCCTTCTGCTCTTCCCTGCCCACCGTTTCAGGAACGTACACCCTAAGCCACATCTCGCTTCCATCACTGCGCTTTACAGTGATATCCCTTTTCTCGATATCATATGGCTCGAGATGCTTGGCGTGGCCCTTTATTTCATTTTCCCTCATGAGCTCTATATCAATATTGCTGAGGTCCGCTTTAAAGCCCGGCCCTTCCAGCGCCGCTTTGTAGAACTCATATACTTCAGGATCGAATTCCTCTTTTCTCATCTCTGTCTCCGTTACTTAAAAAGACGGCCCCTACCATCTTACATCAGGTATGGGCCGTCTGATTCATTTATTTTTTAGAAGCACTTGTCCAGTACGTCTGCTTCAGGCTCCTTGTTTTTGATCATGCCGACAGCGAAGTACACTATGCCGCCTACAAGAAGTCCGAGCACGATCTCGTGGATGCCAAACGGAGCGATCTTGTTGAGGTTGAAGAACACGAATGTTGCGACTCCGCAGATGATCGATGCGATGCAAGCTTCAGCGCAGCCCTTCTTCCAGTAAAGTCCGCCGATAAGAGGCCAGAAGAATGTAGCCTCGAGTCCGCCCATAGCGAAGAGGTTGATCCAAACGAGGATCGAAGGCGGATTCATAGCGAGCAGGAACACGATGAGTCCGAGCACGATGGTAAGCGCGAAGCTTCCGTACTTCATCTTCTTCTCTGTGCTCTCGCTTACTTCCTGGTCTTCTGCCTGGTCTGCCCTTACAGCATCGACAACGTCCTTCTTAGCGATGTATGTAACATACAGATTCTTGAGGATAGTCGCCGAAGCGAGGATCAGCAGAGAATCGACTGTCGACATTACAGCTGCAAGCGGTGCCGCGAGGAAGAGTCCCGCTGCCCATACAGGCATGTATTTATTTACCACGTAAGGTATAAGCGAGTCTGTGTTAGCAAGCTGCTCTTCGCCTGCCAGAGGGAACGCGAGTGTTCCCGCGAAGTGCATGCCGATCATCAGGATGCCGACTACTACGGTGCCCCAGATCATCGCCTTATGCAGGGACTCCGTGTCCTTGAAGCCCATGCTTCTTACAGTTGTCTGAGGAAGGCCGAGAACTCCCACACCGACGAGCACCCAGAACGAGATCAGATATCCCGGTCTCAGGGCCGCTACCTCAGCGCCGTACTCACCCTTGCCGATAAGATCCCAGCCCGGGTTGTTTGCGGCGTTGTAATCGAGTATGCTCTCCATCCCGCCGCCTGCTCTGATAACGAAGAACAGCAGCAGGAACGTGCCGCAGGCCATGATGAAGCCCTGGATGGTGTCAGTGATAACTACCGCCTTGAAGCCTCCGAACGCCGTATACACTATGACGATAGCGGAGAACAGCACCAAAGCGCCAATGTAGGACAGGCCTGTTACTGTCTGGATCAGTGTAGCACCGCCCTTGAACTGAGCGATCATCTGAGTGATAAAGAACACTACCAGCATGATGCTGCAGATGATGTCTACTGCAGGAGATTTGTATCTCGCTCTGAGATAGTCAGAGACCGTTACAGCTTTGATGCGGCGCGAAATGATGCCAAGCTTCTTTCCAACCACTCCGAGAGTAAGGAAGGCTGTTCCGATCTGTATGGCCGCGACCCACGACTGCGTGAGGCCCCAGCTTGCCGCAAGGCCAGGCCCGCCGAGGAACGAGCTTGCGCTTGTATATGTCGCGATCAGTGTCATTGCGAGCACTATGCCGCCCATCGTACGTCCGCCGACGAAGTAGTTCTGGATAAAGCCGCTTTCAGCGTTCTTCTTTGCGGACTGATGGCTCATCCATACGCCTATAACTGCGTTAATAGCCATGTATGCGAGGAGTATCGCGAGTATCGCTGTCTGTCTGCCTGTCATCTTACGCCTCCTCTCCCGCTGCTTCATCCTCATCCTCGAGGCTGAAGTTCACGAACACTTTTTTGAGCAGGTATACAACACCGACTACAGCAATAACGAACACTCCCGGTGTGCTCAGCACCCACCAAAGCGGCAGACCGAACACCACTACTCCGTTTCCGGACAGAAGATAAGCGCAGCCCACATGCCATACGAAGCAGATGGCAAAGAGGATCATAGTTGCGCGCGCCTCTTTTCTGATCTGATTGTCTTTCTCTTTTCTCGTCATTTTTTCACCTTTCAATTAGTCAGAAAGAAAAATACCGCATAGGCATGGCTATACGGCAAGAAAAAATCCGCGTAGCCTTCGCTGCCAGCGGATGGACGATTCAAATATAATACGGATGCGTTGAAATAAGAACTTTCTTTGCGGGTGACGTTCCTTTGGATACGTTCCTGACTTAAGATCTCGTTTCTGTCTATCCTTATTTATACATGGTATAGTTCCTTGCGGATACCGTCCATCAAGCGCAATATAGCACTTTTTACTTAGCATGTAAATATAATATTTGAACTGTACTTACTAAAAAACTCTATGGTCTTGAAGCCGATTTGTCGTCGCCTGAATGTTTCGATTTTGGCGATTGTCTACATGTTTGGTTGACATTATATGCAGATGTGCGTATAATAGGACTTGCGTATGAGAGAGGTGTCTCTTCGAAAAATCGGGGGATTGGATAAAAAAGCAGGCCGTTAGGCCTGTTTTCTTTTGAATCTGACTATGTATGTGCCGAGCACTTGCCTGCACGGTATCGCCGCCGCGTTCTCAGCGCTGAGTGCGCATTTCGGATAATCGTGCAATGGTTCTTTGTAATACGCAGGCAGAGTCTTGCTCTGGCTCACCCCTTCCGCATCACCCTCGTGGAACTTCCACTTGAATGTGCAATCGCAAAATTCCTTATTCTCGTTTATCGTTTCCGCGGGTCTGAACTCAAGATCATTGCCTATATAGTAACAACCTTCGTTGTCTTTCTCCGCCGGGCAACCGCCCTCGAGGCCTATACCTTTATAACTGAGCTCCAGGAAGGGCGCGTTTATCGTAACCGTTCCATCATCAGAGCGTTCGAATCTAATATCGTCCCTGCTGCTCTTCCAGTTGGCTATATTGAGCCAGCCTCTTCTGCCATCGGATTCCACAGGTGTATTGAACTCCACGTAGAGCACGCTGTCATTTCTGATCTCTGCATTGATCCTGAGCACCGGCCTAAGTGATGTATATCCATCAGGCAGCATAGCGCGTATCCTGTCCTGCTCGGCTTCGTAGGCCATCACGAACTGCTCCACCCTCACTTCCGGAAGCTTGTCCTGCACATCCATGCCATCAGTCCAGTCTGACTTGAAGGCATACTTGTCTGTGAGCATCAGTTCGTCAAAGCCCCAGTCTTCATAAAGCCCCGGATACTTATCCGCAAAGCCGTTCTTCGTAAGCACTCTTGCGGAAGCCGCATTATCTGAGAGAACATGCGCTGTTATGGTCTTAAGACCAAGCTCACCAATGAGATAGTCTTTGAGAAGAGCCGTCACCTCAGTCGCGATGCCCCTTCCATGGTAGGCCTCATCTATGCGGTATCCTATAGATGCCTTGCGTTTGTTCTCTTCGTAGTTGTAGATCTCGGCTATTCCGATCAGCTTTTCAGGCTCATCAGAAAGATATACTCCGAGAAGAAGCGAACCCTCTTGTCCGAGACATTCATCATCGAGGTGAGTGATAACTTCCCTTTTATCTTCATACCTCAGTTCAAACAGAAATGTAGGAAGCGTGGCGTAGACAGACTTTTGAGATGTTATCTCTGAGAGCCTCTTTGCGTCAGCTTCCGTCATCTTTCTGAGTATGATCTTGTCATTATTAAGGATTGGATATTCTCTTATCAGTTCGTTCATAGGAGTATTATAATTTTAAAACACGCGGGATGAAAGTCCCGCGCGTTCTTCGTTTTCTATTATTCCGCCTATTCAGGCCATACGAATTCGCATTTGCCGGCTTCACCACCGTCTATGAGGAGATTCTGCCCGGTCATGAATCTGTTGTTCACAGCCACGAAATAGACCCACTCCGCTATCTCTTCGGGCTCGGCCCAGCGCTTCAGCGGTGTCAGTTCCATTATGCGGTTCCATAGCTTTTCGTCTTGCATCACAGGCGTATTGATATCCGTGATGACTCCGCCCGGATCGATGCTGTTGCATATGGCGCGTGGAGCGAGCCTCAAAGCCACATTTTTGGTGTATGCAGCAACGCCGCCCTTGCTAGCTGCGTAGACCGGAAACTCAGAACCGGTATGCCCCGCTGCAGAGCCTATATTGACAACAGACTTGATCTTATCGTTTCCGATGGCGTAGCGCTCGGTCACATTGATCATGCCCATGAGATTGACTTCGAGCTCTTCCCTCGCGATCATCTCACCACTCTGTATACCGGCGTTATTGATCACGATCTCAGGCGCGAATCCATCAGGCATCACATCATCGAAGCTCTCAGGCTTTGTTACATCTGCGATGTGATGATGGTAAGCCTTGTGGTCTATCGAGCTCTCAGCTATATCCATACCATGCACTTCATGCCCTCTTTCGAGGAAGTACAGAGCTGTCGCTTTTCCTATTCCTGATGCTGTCCCGGTTATAAGTACGATCATTTACCTGCCGCCTCCTCAGCGTACTTAAGATATTGCGCGCCTACATTGTCTTTCTTCCAGTTGTTGCTGACCTTGTATCCAACAGGGCTGAATACCACCTCGCAAAGAAGCTCGGCCACAGCGCCTGTCAATGAGCACACGAGCACCTGGGCTGCTGTCCAGCCAAAGAAGTGATACGAGACGATGGTCGCGAAAGTGAGATTGTCTACAAATTGAGCAATGAATGTCGAGATAAAGGATCTGGCCGCGAATGAGCCGTAGCCGTCATCCTTTACTCGCTTTGCAACTGCCATATTGATGGCCGAATTAGTCAGAGCCGCGAGCACCATCGCGATGCTAGATCCCACGACTACATACCATGCCCCGCCAAATGTCGCGTTTAGTCCGTCATTGACCTCTTCCATGCCGGTCGAATAGAACTCGCCCCACTTGCCCGGTGCAAGAGAAGCCAGCTTAAAGATAAGACAGGCGCAAAGATTGACGAACATCGCGAGTATGGAGATCTTGGCTGCCGCTTTGCCACCAAATCTCTTGCATATCATGTCCATACAGAGAAAGCTGACCCAGCTGAGCAGGAATCCACAGTCGAGTGCGAAATATTTTAAAGACACGAATTCTTTATTCGCGAGAAGATTCATCATGATAACGCTCACGATGAAAAGCGAAACAACGAGTGAAGGAACACCGCGCAAAAGCACGCGGTAGTCCTCCAGCTCTCTTTTAATAAGATTCATATTAAGTTTCCCCTTTGGTTTTAGTATTTAGCGAGCAGGATATCAGGCCCGAACTGCTCGGCATCTCAGATGCTATTTATTTTATTATCCGTAGATCTTGTCTTCGATGGCTGAGACCTGAACAGCGAACTTTTTCATGTTCTCTTTGCGCCAGTCTTCGAGATCCTGGCACCATTCTGTCTCGAGGAATGCCTTTACCATTTCGATCGCCATCTCAGGGCCTACGATCCAGCCGCCCATGCAGAGGATATTGGCGTTGTTGATGGCTCTTGCCATCTTTGCCGAATAAACTCCCTCGCAGGCTACAGCGTACACGCCCTTGTACTTGTTGGACACTACGCACATACCTGCTCCTGTGCCGCAGATGAGTACAGCTTTGTCGTATTCACCGGCCTGCACCTTAGGCGCTACTGTATCGGCTACCTGATAGTATGGCTTTACGTTATCAAGATCCTCTGTACCGAGATCGTCAAATTCGATCCCTGCCTCTGTGAGATAAGCCTTTATTGCTTCCTTTGCATTGAAGCCCGACTTGTCGCTTCCGATAGCAATTTTCATTGTTCCCTGCTACCTCCTACTTGAGCGATGCTGCGTCGACGATAGCCTTCTTGATATCTTCTTTAGTGAGGCCGAATGCTTCACGAAGATAAGGCAGCTTACCAACTTCACCGAAACGGTCATTGATGCCTACAGCGCTTACAGGTACTTTCTCCTGAGCGAGGGCCTCGCAGACTGCGGAGTGGAGTCCGCCGATGATGTTGTGGTTCTCGATAGTGATGACGTTGCCTGTCTTACGGGCGGATTCGATCACGCTTTCCTTGTCGATAGGCTTGATAGTGTGGATGTTCAGAACGTCGCAAGAGATGCCCTCAGCAGCGAGTTCTTCGGCGATGTCTACCACGTCGCGTGTGAACATTCCGGATACGAATACGGAAAGGTCGTTTCCGTCTCTCAGCTTGTCAGCCTTGAAGAGATCGAACTTGTATCCTTCTCCGAATACATCAGGAGTCTCTTTTCTGAACAGTCTGATGTATACAGCACCGTCGTAGTCGTTGATCACAGGCATAGCAGCCTTGAGCTGAGTAACATCAACAGGCTCGTAGATGACCATGCCAGGGATCGATCTCATTACACCGATGTCTTCCATGCTCATGTGAGTACCACCGTTGAGCTGAGCCGAGATACCAGGGTCAGTACCGACGATCTTTACATTTCTCTTTGCGTATGCGATGGAAATGGTCGCCTGGTCGCAGATCCTTCTGGTAGCGAACGGTGTGAACGACTCGATATACGGTTTGAATCCATAGCTTGCCATTCCGGCAGCGATGGATGCCATATTCTGCTCTGCGATACCTACATCAAACATCTGATCAGGGAACCGATCATACATCTTTCGTGTACCGCTTGCTTTTGAAAGGTCGGCGTCGAGCACGACCACGTGTTTGTCCTCTTTCATCAATTCGGCGAGGCATTCCGCGTATGCAGCTCTTAATTCCATGCCTTACCCCCTTATCTCCTCGATGGCGCGCTTAGCGTCTTCTTCACTGATGTTAGCGTTATGGTTTGCAACTCCCATTTCCTCTATGAACGAAACGCCGCATCCCTTGATCGTGTTAAGGATGATCATGGTAGGCTTGCCGCTGTTTCTTAAGCCCTTGGCTTCTTTGACAGCTGCGGATACCTGATCGACATCGTTGCCGTTCTCGACCTCGATGACGTTCCAGCCGAATGCTCTCCACTTGTCTCCAAGAGGAGCGATATCGTTGACATTAGCAACATAGTCATCTATCTGCATCTTGTTGTAGTCAGTGAATGCGATGAAGTTGGAAAGATGACGAGATGCCGCGAACATAGCAGCCTCCCAGATCTGACCTTCCTGAGACTCGCCGTCACCTACCATAGCGTAGATAGTAGCTCCGTCGTTCTCGAGCTTGGACGCGAGAGCGATGCCGGCAGCGCAAGAGAATCCCTGTCCGAGTGAACCTGCTGTCATGTCGATGCCCGGTGTGAGCAGCATGTCGCAGTGGCTCGGAAGATGTGTACCTCCTATGTTAAGGGTCAGAAGTTCTGACTTGTCAAAATACCCCCTGTTTGCAAGCGCAGCGTAAACCGCAGGGCCTGCGTGTCCCTTTGAACAAATAAAACGGTCGCGTCCTTCCATCTGAGGATTTTTTGGATCGATGTTCATCGCCTCAAAGTAAAGTACCGCGAGCGCTTCAACAATGGACAGACAGCCGCCGATATGACCAACACCAAGGTGTCCGATGCAAGTCATGATATCGCAGCGAATGTCCTTGCTAACTTCTTTAAGATCGTAGCTCAAACTATTACCTCCCCACAAAAATGTTATGTTGACTTGTGCAATAACTGATTATACGATATTTTTGTTGAAAATAAATGTTTATTTGGGGGAACTAATGAATAATTTTACAGCAGTGTATATTCCTGTCGGTGTACCGACATTCGATCTTGATCACGCAGGCGATCAGTTTGAGAAATCTAAGGCGCTTCTCAAGAGCGTTAGAGAGGATTTTATCTTCCCTGACGAGATGCTTCTTGGCATCGACAAACTCAGTGCTTATCTCGACGGACTGCATCCTGACGCGATCGTTTTCCAGAATCTTACTTTCGCCAATGCGGCGTACATGTCCGAGGTGCAGAGGCGTTTCGACTGCCCTGTCCTTCTTTGGACACTTCGTGAGCCGGTCATTGACGGAAGCCGTCTGCGCCTCAACTCACTCACAGGCGCATATAGCGCGGCCAATGCGATGCGTGCGTTTGGCAAGGACTATTTCTCATATATTTTCGGATCTCCTGAGGAAGATAACGTAAAAGACGCCGTATCGGCATTCATCAAGGCTGCTGCTCTTAAGAAGACAATGAAGAGCCTCAAGATCGCCGCTATCGGTCATACACCTCAGGGCTTCGGATTCGGAAGAGCCAGCGACAGCGAGCTTATGAGCGTGTTCGGAGCTGAGCTTCTCTCGATCGAAGCAAGAGAACTCATCAACAAGGCTAAATCGTACAGTGACGAGGAGTGCGAAGAATTCGTCACCCGCTCAGATAACGCCATGACAGGCCTTGACGTGACACCAACGGATAGGATCAAAGACCACGCGCGCCTCTACAAGGCTTACACCGATTACGTAAAGGAAAGCGGTATCGAGGCTCTCGCTTCACGCTGCTGGCCTGATTTCTTCACGGATTACGGAACTCCTGTCTGCGGAGTACTCTCGATGCTAAACGACGACGGTATCGCATCGGCATGCGAAGCAGATATCTACGGCGCCCTCTCCATGTGGATGGGAATGAAGCTTTCAGGCGAGCCTGTATTCTTTGGCGATCCGGTAAGCATGGACGAAGAAGAAAACACCATCACCTTCTGGCACTGCGGAGCCGCAGCATGCTCGCTCGCCCGCAAGGACACAGGCGCTGTCGTAGGCGTGCATCCTAACCGCAAGATCGGCCCTGCTATGGACTTCGGCTGCGAGGCCTTCCCTGAAGCCACAGTATTCCGCGTCGGAAGAGAGCCGGATGGCAGTTTCAGATTCTTTATCACCGAGGGCTCTGTACTCGATAAGCCAAAGCAGTTCATCGGCACATCGATCGTGTTCGAGGCAGATACATCCGCCGAAGACATCATCAACGAAAGCGTACTTGACGGATTCGAGCCGCATTTCGTCGTAATAAAAGGGCATCACGCGGATACCCTTGAAGCTCTCGCCGATATGCTCGGCATCGATACATATTTCTATTAAAAAAAGATCGCGAGTATGTCGCGATCTCACAGTTATATGGAATCCACCATTTTAGAGTGGTTTCCATATAACTTTTTTATTATCAAGCATGTGTATACGTCTCAAAGTTATATGGAATCCACCATTTTGGAGCGGTTTCCATATAACTTTTTTCTCTTCGCACATGTATCACAGTCCAAAAGATATATGGTTTCAGTCACTTTAGAGTGGTTTCCATATAACTTTTTTATTATAACTTTTTTATTATCAAGCATGTGTATACGTCTCAAAGATATATGGAATCCACCATTTTGGAGTGGTTTCCATATAACTTTTTTATCTTTCACGAATGTGTCGGGTCTCGCTCTTACCAGCTGAATATGCCGGAGCGGGTCTTCTTGACGAACGTGTTTCCTGTTTTTCTGAACAGGCCGGCGAATTCGGAATCCTTTCTGTAGAATACCGGCAGAGCTCCGAGAGGAGCCTCTACTTTATATTCGCCACCACCTGCGTATTCCCGAGAGGAGCCTCTACTTTATATTCGCCACCACCTGCGTATTCCTTTCCGGTCCAGAATCCTATCCACTCGCCCTCAGGAAGATATACTTTCCTTGTCTTAGCGCCCTTCTCTATTACAGGGCACACGTAGAGATCTTCTCCGAAGAAATACGAGTACTCGTCCCTGCTCTTTGAGTAGTCCATGGCGTACCAGAAATCCGGTTTGATCGCCGGGATGCCCTCTTTCGCCTGCTCGAGCACCTTCTGTATGTATGGCTTGATCATCACATGTACGTTGGTCAGCCTAATCGTATATGGCGCCACCTTCATGTCATCGAACTGGACATTCGCCCACGGACGTATTGATTCGTGGCTTCTCATAAGTGGCGAGAATGTTGCCATCTCCATCCAGCGGGTGAAGAGCTCTGCGTCTCTTTTGAGGCTGGCCATCGAGAAGAATCCACCTATGTCGCAGTGCACCAGCGGAACGCCTGAGAATCCAAGGGAGAACGAAGCCGGCATCACGCATGGCATACCGTAGTCTTTCGTGTAGTCGGTGTGCTGGTCGCCGTTCCACATGATAGGCGCGTAGCACTGCTCTCCTAGTCGGTGTGCTGGTCGCCGTTCCACATGATAGGCGCGTAGCACTGCTCTCCTATGTAACCGGAGCGAGTGAAGAACATAACGTCATCAGCGCCATATTCCTCTATAGCTTCGCGGTTTATCTTTGCCCAGAGCACTGGCCACTGATTGTGGAGTTCTGAAGGGTCTCCGTCGTGGAGCACGCAGTCTACAGGGAGATACTCTCCGAAGTCTGCCATCCAGCCCTTGATTCCTATATCCAGCATGTTCTGCTTGATCAGCACGTCTTTTACATATCTCACGGCATCAGGGTTTGTGAGGTCGATCATGCCGGCATCAAACGTAGTCGACTTGATGTGATACACGCTTCCGTCTTCGCGGGTTATGAGGTAGCCATTGTCCCTGCACTGATTGTACAGATTGCTGTCTTTTACAAGATAAGGATTAATGTACGCGAGGAATTTGATGCCGCGCGAATTGAGCCTCTTGATGATCTCAGGGAGATCGCTGTAGAGCTTGTAGTGATGCTCCCACTCCCACCAGACCTGCTTGCCCATCACGGTGATGTTCTCGCCCGACCAGTCCTGGCTCCATACTGCGCTTACCTTCGCTCCGGCATCCTGCATTACGAATGCCTTCGAGATAACCTTCTGGCTTCCGCCCTGCACTCCAAGGATCATACCGTCGAGGCACCAT
>CADAUB010000048.1 GCA_902790965.1 uncultured Eubacteriales bacterium
GACTACAGCATCGAGTTCTGCGGAGGAACTCATATCGACAATACCGGAAAGGTAGGAGGCTTCAAGATCGTAAGTGAGGCGGGTATCGCTTCCGGAGTCAGACGTATCGAGGCCATCACTGGCTCCAACGTCATCAAGTATCTTGCAGCCAAGGAATCGACTATAGGCTCGGTGGTCAAGACGCTCAAGACAAGCGAGTCGGATCTGACACGCAAGGCGACACAGGTGATGTCCGACCTGAAAGAACTTGAAAATACCATAAAGTCTATTAAGTCAGATGAAATCAGCGGGTCCGTTGATGATATAATTAACAGTGCAAAAGAGGTCGGCGAAGCGAAGCTGATCACAAAGAAGTTCGAAAATACTGACACAGATCAGCTCAGGAGCATATCTGACGCGATCAGAGAAAAGACTGACGATGTGGTCATCGTGCTTGCGGCAGTGAATGACGGCAAAGTCACATTTATCGTATCTGTCAGCGAGGATCTTATCGGCAAGGGCTACCACGCAGGAAAGCTCATCAAAGAGATCGCTGCAGCCGCAGGTGGCGGCGGCGGCGGAAAAGCCAATATGGCTCAGGCCGGTGCAAAGGATCCATCTAAGGTAGATGACGCATTCAGAAAGGCTGCTGAGCTCTTAGAAGCATAATGCTTCAGGAGGAAGAAATGAGCAAGAACACAATCATGTTTGAGGGATTCAAGGACAGTCAGCTTGACAAGAAAGAAGCTCTTGTCGAGATTTACGCTGCTCTTACTGAGCGTGGATACAACGCGATCGATCAGATCGTAGGCTATCTCACATCCGGAGATCCTTCATATATCACAAGCCATAACAACGCAAGAAATCTCATCCTCAAGATGGATAGAGACGAGCTCCTCGAAGAGATTCTCGTCAACTATCTCGATGTAGAAAAGAAATAGATGAGAATATTAGGGCTTGATGTTGGTAACAAAACAGTGGGGGTCGCGGTAAGCGACCCTCTTGGCGTTATCGCGACCGGAGTCACCACCATCCAAAGAGTAGGCATCCGTAAAGACACAGGCAAAGTCATAGACTATATCCGCGAATACGACTGTGACACAGTTGTCATCGGACTTCCGCTCAATCTCGATGGGGAAGATACTCTCTCGACAACCAGAGCCAGAGAATTCAGGAAAATGCTTGAGAACAAACTCAAGAGTTCCGGCCCACTTTCTAAAGTCAAGGTCGAATGGCAGGATGAACGCTTCAGCACCGTCGAGGCTGAGGAAGTTCTCATTGAGGCCAACATGAGCAGGGAAGACCGCAAAAAGATAATCGACAGACAGGCAGCTATCGTGATACTTCAGAGATATCTCGACAGGCAAGCCGCGGGGGAATAACGATGAACGACCTTCAGATTGATTATTTCATGGCTGTAGCGACCAACCTCAGTTTTACAAAGACTGCGGAAGAACTTTACGTGTCTCAGCCTGCTATCTCGAGGCAGATATCGCTTCTTGAAAAGGAGCTCGGGACCAAGCTTTTCAAACGCAATAATCAGAGGACAGAGCTCACTGAATCCGGCAAATTGTATTTCGATCTCTTTGGAAAGTACAAAGCTGAGTTTTTGAACACAAAGCTTATGGTTTCACAGATCGACGGACTCAGCAAGAATATAATACGTGTCGGATTCCTGGAGGGCTGGGATCTTTCAGGCATAGTTCCTGAGATGATAAAGCGGTATAAAGAAAAATATCCTGATTCCGAGGTGATCATCAACTGCTGCGGCGTAAAGGAGATAACAACATCGCTTCTGACGGATTCCATGGACATTGCTGTTACCATGAAAGATTCGGTCGAAAAGCACCTTGGACTTGAGGCGAAAGATGTTGCGGATGTGGGGAAGATACTGATCTTCTCAGCAAATAACAGCCAGGCAGGCAAGGAAGATCTCAGCCTTGCCGACTTCAAGGATGAGACTTTCCTCGCTCCTTGGGAGATCGTAGACAAGATGATAATCGAGGCTACAGCAACATATACAAGGCCCTATGGATTCGTACCGAATATCAGGTTCCTTAAGAACCATGAATCGACTATCACATGCGTCAGAAATGACATGGGTGTAATGCTTGCTGACGAGTGGGTATGGGCGAAGAATGCAGACGATCTCAGGTGGATACCGATCCATTTCGATGATGTCATAGCCACTGTGCGCATGAAGCACAAGGTCACCGAGCCTATCCTCTTCATAGAGAAGGTGCTTGGGGAAATAATAGGTGAGATGGAATCCGGCAAGTAAAAGTACATAACCATATGGTTATGAATATGCATGAGTATTAAATATTATACAAACAGGCTCTAAACAGGTAAAATACCTGCAGTAAAGGCCTGTTATTTTATTACAGGTTGACAAATTCAATAACTCTATACAATTGAAGGGGGAAAAGAATCATGCAGAAAAGCGCTAAACTAACTGCGGTATATGCTCTAATCATGGACTTGCCGCTGAGCCTCGTTGTCACTTTTGTTGCTCTTGCACTTTCAAATATTGATGCACCGGGCAGCCTGAACGGACCTAATTTCATCAGAATGGCCTGCATCGCATATGTGGTCACATTCTTTATTAACTTCATGCACGCTGAAAGATGGGGATTCGCATTTGCAGTAAAGCACGCGAAACCGGGCACACTCAAGTTTGGACTCCTTTTGAATGTTGTCGTAGCTGCAGTATTTACTATCATCCTCGACCTTATCATGACAGCAGTTGGAATGGCAGCATCTCCAGCCGGCTTCCAGTTTGGCCCGTATATCGCAGCATGCCTCAAGGGCTTCATCCCTTGCTACATCGCATCGTTCATCGTTGCGTTCCTCTGGAACCCTGTTGCTGACAAGCTGTCCAGAGCTATCTGCAATGAGCCTGAGCCTCAGATGCCAGGTGCTCCTGATCAGCAGTAAAAATCACACAATTGATACTTAACTCGACCATATCGATGATAACATTGATACAGTTAGATGTTTTAAACACATATTGCAGGAGGGAAACAATATGAAGATTCTGGGAATTTCACTTGGAACTAAAAACGGAAATAACGACACAATGTGCAGAGTAGCTCTTGAAGAGTGCCAGAAACTCGGAGCTGAGATCGAATTTATCCACGCTTTTGACTGGGATCTCCAGACATGTACAGGTTGCGTAGCATGCTCAAGAGGCCTCGTAATGGGCAAGGGCATGATCTGCACAAGAAAAGACGACTATAAAGCACTTTATGAGAAGATGGTAGAGGCTGACGGCTTACTCGTAGTAGATCCTATCTATGAATCCGGCGGATCCGGACTCTTCCATATCATGACAGACAGAATGGGTCCTGGACACGATACAGGTATGCTCTTGATGCTCGACGGAAAGCTTAAAGAGCAGGGCAAAGAAGGCCTTGATCCTCGTATCTTCAGACAGAAGGCAATTTCATTTGTTGGTATCGGCGGTTCTGACTGGGCTTGCCGCGTAGAGACTGACCACGCAATGCTGGCTATGTCCCCAGGCTGGAAGGTTGTCAACAATGATACTTTCTCTTGGTGCAAGGATGTTCTCATGCAGGACGATAAGGTTGAGCGCCTGAAAGAAATCGGCAGAAACCTCGTTGAAGCTGCTCAGTACATCATCGACAACCACGTCATGATCCCTGGTTCCGAGAATCTTGATCTTTGGAAGGGTGAAGAAGGCGGATGCCCACACTGCCACGGTAACAATTTCTACATTTTCCCTGGCACAAACCATGCTATCTGCGAGCTCTGCGGTCTTGAGGGCCACCTCGAAGTGACAGACAAGGGCGTGAAGCTTGTAAACGATCCTGAGCTTGGCGAAAACGGAACTATCGAGCACTGCCACGATCTGCTTTCCGGCAAGGCTGCACACGGAAAGGACATCTTTGAGAATGAGAGCAGACTCATGAACCTCTTCAAGGATCCTGAGTTCAAGGCGCGCAAAGAGCACTACACAGCTGTTATCGAGCCTACTCCATCCCCATCGAAGAAATAATATCGAATATAGTTTTCTCGCAGGCAGGGGAGCTTATATGCAGCCCTGCCTGTTAAGTTAATAAGTTTTCACTTGAAAGGAGAAATAAATGAACAGACCTGAATTTTATCCTGTAAGAAGTATCATTTTGGTCGACCTCGCTCATGAGGATTACAGAATAAAGCTGGAGAACTGGCTGTATAGATATCATGTTCCAGACAGCATCTCGCAGTTCGGACCATATGTTAGCAAATACGCTTTCTATCCTGCACTTCCAGTGCCTCCAGGCGGCGAGAGATTCGGAACAGTCAGAATGCAGATGACTGAGCATTACTGGCTCGCAAACCCTAACGATATTGGATTCGCTCCGAATCATCATAAGGTACTGACTGAGTACTTCCCAACAGACGTACTCGTATGGCAGAACAATATTCCTGACATGGGACATTCCCACGGCATTGACAAATCCGAGGAACTCAACATGGAAGGCGACAAGGCCAGGTCAGTAAAGGGTAACGAAGAAGCCGGTACAGTTCCATTTATCTTCGCATTCATCCCTGTTTGGTGGGAAGAAGACTTCAAGGGCGAAGGCCGTACAGTTGAGGATGGCCCTAACTACAGATGGCAGTTTGTCGTTAAGTATCCTGAAGGCGTAAGTGCTGAAGAAGGCGACAAGTGGCTCAAAGAAGAGTTCCTGCCTGCTATCTATGAGCACGAAGGATGCACACGATGCGTATCCAGCAAGATCAAGAAAGAAGTCAATAATTGCGACTTCGATCGTATCGTAGAGATGTGGTTCGAGTGCCAGTCCGCATGGTGTGACGCTGTGGCAGAGGCCGCTAAGAAGTGCGCTAAGCCTGCATGGGCTGAGACAGAGGATTTCCCATACTTCAAGAAGTCCTATGGTATCAGCGGCATCTTCCTTTCGGATTATGCTAGATCTGATAATCTGAACCAGTATCACGGATACATCACAATGCGTTAATCAAAGGAGCTAATAAATGGCTGGAGGAAAATATTTCTATTCAAAGGGCGAGGGCAACGATGGTTATATAAAGAACCTCGAAGTGCTCGGATACTGCGATCTTGACGGCAAGGCCGGCATGTTCCAGATGGCTCTTTACAGGACTGAAGCAGGCAGATATCTGCTTTACGGAGCGGCATTCGCTGCAGGCCCTGACGGAGTCGGCATCATGATCAGTGATGTCACAGATCCGAGAAATCCTGTGTTCATCAAGAAATGGCTGCCGTTCGATATCGATGAGTATCCAACAACCTCGATCCCTAAGGTCCAGATAGCTGACGACAAGCTCGTATTCGCACTTACATCGGGCTCAGGCCCTAGCGTACTCGTAGGAGACCGCGCTAAGATGAAGTGCATGCAGGGCATCATGGTTTACGACCTCAAGAAGGATCCAGAAAACCCTGAGTTCCTCGGCTACTGGGACTGTGGCGTTCCATATTCCATGGGCGTACACAGATTTATGTATAACGGCGGCGACTACGTGCATCTGTCAGCTGAGGCTGATGAGCACGAAGGCATGATCTACAGGATCGTAAATATCGCCGATCCAAAGAATATTCATGAAGTTGGCCGCTGGTGGGCCCCTCATCAGTACATCTACGGAGTACCGGGCAGGGAGGTCGACCATTCGGCACCACATAATCCTGACTTCATGGATAAAGGCTGGATGCATGGGCCTCCGTTCGTACTTGGCGACAAGGCTTATCTCGGCTATGGCGGAGACGGACTGTACATACTCGATGTATCCGACTTCACAAAGCCTAAGGCTCTCGGACAACTCAAGTTTATGCCTGCTTTCTCATCGAGACTCGCGGGCGCTAGGACACACACAGCTCTTCCTCTTAAGGGAAGAGACCTCTGCGTAGTAATGAACGAAGGCGAGAGATTCGGCTTCATCAAGGACGGCATGGTAAAAGAGGCACAGGCCATGAACAACATTCACATGGTCGATGTCAGTGACCCAACAAGGCCAGTCCTGATCGCTGAGTTCCCGTATCCGGAAGTTCCTGAAGACTTCCCGGCGCCTAACTTCAACACATACATGCTCGCTGAGGGTTCAAAGGGCGGTCCATTCGGGCCTCACAACCTGCACGAGCCTATGGACGGAAAGCCATGGCTTGAGCAGAGGACAGACGTAGTCTATGACTGCTACTTCGCAGCCGGCCTCAGAGTGTATGACGTATCTGATCCTTTCTATATCAAGGAAAAGGCTTACTTCATACCTCCGAATCCGACAAAGAAGTGCTTCCCGTTCCCGGGCCCAATGATGGCGATGACCGAAGATGTCGTAGTAGACGACAGAGGAAACATCATCATCGACGCCAACAGCGACGGATTCTACATCCTCAGAAAGACATATGAGGACTAGGTTTAAGGACTAGTCCTGACGATTGCAACTGATAGGTGTGCTATGTTGGGGTGATCCCTGACATAGCACACATTATCTTGAGTAAAACTTCTGTTTTGCAAAAATTGAATTTTAAATAGTGCAGAGCATTCATACAACAGAGGCCACTGCGGCCTTTGTTTTTTAGTTTTTGGCCAAAATGGGGTGTATAATGGAAATGCTTAACAAACATTAATGTTGATCAATAAATAATTATCGCCATCTTAGATGTAATCGAGTATTGGTTCGGTCATCTGTAGATAAAGGCATTGATCAAGGAAAGAGTGTAACATTTTATGACATCCATCCTATACAGATTTGAGATAAACAGGGCACAGCTTATACGGTTTATTTTGGCAGAATGCCTTATCATGGTCTGCGCCCTTGTAATGATATACGGAATATCGTACAACCGCGCTATGGAAGACCGTGTAGAAACTTGCTCGTCTATCATAGAATCTTCCAGTGAAACATTTGGTAAATTTGCTTCTGCCTCTGTTGTTAATGCTTCAGAGCAGCTCAAGGAAGAAGTTTCAGATACCGTATGGATCACGGAAGATGGTGTCAATTACAGGACTGGCCCGAATGCTTCTTATGAATTGGCAGGTACTATGGATGAGTACCAATCGGTTGATCGTATTGGCGTTACATTCAATGAGTGGAGCCTGGTTGAGATCGATGATAAAGAATATTACATAAAGAGCAGCAATCTTACCACAGAAGCTCCGTTCAACATGGCTTCAGGCACAAAAGGGGAATATCAGAGATATGCACTCTCCTTGATGGATGACTATGGATGGGAAGATTCAGAAATAGAGCCTCTGATCAATCTCTGGAATAAAGAATCCGGATGGAACCCAAGCGCTCATAACGGGTCATCCGGAGCGCACGGTATCCCGCAGGCTCTGCCGGCAAGCAAGATGGCATCAGAAGGCAGTGACTATTATACAAACGGAGAAACACAGATAAGGTGGGGTCTCAACTACATAAAGGGCAGATATGGCTCGCCGTCGGCGGCATGGTCACATTTCTGCTCGCGCCACTGGTATTGATACATTGAAACATTGATTAGACGATAACTTTTTACTGTAAATATGAGCGTATCTGTTACACATAAAAAACCAAACAGATTATTACGTGTACTTACATGGATAATCATAATCGAGATGGAACTTATCTGCCTTACTCTTATGACCGGCAGGGTGTATTCTCTGTCTGAAGAGCAGGTGCTTTCGAGTGTCGGCGAGTCAGCTTTGGTTTCGATAGTAAGCGCTGTTCCATCTTTGTCCATGTCAGTAGATGCAGCAAAAGCTCCTGTTATTTATGGGGAAGAACATCGCTGGAAGGGCCCTGTGCTTTCGAAGAGCAGCGGTACAGTAACTGGCCCATCCGGTAAAGAGACCTATTATAACCTCAACATGACAGGTGTTGTAAACATCATGAGAAGAATGGGTAACAATGATGAGTACTGGGTGAGAGACGATGGCGTGAAGATGCTCGGAGACTATATTATGGTTGCCGCGAATCTTAATCTCAGGCCAAGAGGTTCGCTTGTAGAGACATCGCTCGGTACAGCCATAGTATGTGATACTGGTGGATTTGCCAGCAGAAACCCTACTCAGATAGACGTTGCTGTGACCTGGTAATACATACGACTTATTAATTAATAATTGCATTTTGACCCGATATACGGATGAAATCTAACCTTGTGTGTGAGATAATACTATCGGGTTTTTAATTGGAAATTTTTCTAGACAAAAGGGAGGACTACACAATGAAAATCGTTTTATTAGTGATCCTATTGCTGCTTATCATTTTGCTGTTCAGAAACATCAGGATAGTGCCGCAGGAACACGCTTATGTTATCGAGCGTCTCGGTAAATTCAAGACCGTATGGTATGCGGGCCTTCATGTGAAGATACCGTTCATCGATAATATCGTGAACAAGATCTCACTCAAGGAGCAGGTGTTCGACTTTCCACCGCAGCCTGTTATCACAAAGGATAACGTATCTGTAAAAGTGGATTCCGTCGTGTTCTCGAAGATCTTCGATCCTCAGAAATATACATACGGAGTCGAGAATCCTATCGCTGGTCTTCAGAACCTCTCAGCTACTACACTGAGAAGCATCATCGGCGGCATGGAACTCGATACTACGCTTTCTTCGAGAGAATCGATCAATACTCAGATGGAGGCAATACTCGATCAGGCCACTGATCCATGGGGCATCAAGGTCACCAGAGTAGAACTCAAGAACATCGATCCTCCGACAGAGATCGAAGAAGTAATGACAAAGCAAATGAGGGCTGAGCGTGAAAGACGTCAGACAGTGCTCGAAGCTCAGGCTCACCAGGAATCCGTTGTATCCCGCGCTGAGGGTGATAAGAAGGCGAAGGTGCTTGCGGCTGAGGCTGAAAAGGAAGCAAAGATCGCTCTCGCACAGGGTGAAGCTGAGTCCATAAGGCTCGTATACGAAGCTCAGGCTGAAGGTCTTGAAAAGCTGAGAGAGGCACATATCGACCAGAGCGTACTCAAGCTCAAAGGTCTCGAGGCACTCAGGGATGTAGCTGACGGAAAGGCTACGAAGATCTACATGCCTACAGAGATCGCCGGCCTCGTATCCACACTTGGCGTTGCTGCTGAGTCGCTTGGAATCGGCGATGCTACAAAGATCTCGCACGCTGATGATGTCGAAGTTCATCTAGATGAAGACCCTTGCGTAAACGAAACAACAAGCAAGGTAGGTAAAGAAGCTGCGAAGCAGGGCGCAGAAGTTGCCCGCGACCTCGAGAGCAGACGCAAAGATATCATTTAAATAACGGGAAACGGGACGAGAAATGAAGACTGGCAAACAAAACATAACTAAGGCCAAAGGCTCTGTCAGTGTTCGCAGGAATAATACAGCTGAATCGGTGATCGACAGGATAGTAGGGCACCTTACATTAGCAGCCTTACTGCTGCTATTTGGACTGGTATTCTCAGACAAATGGGGCTTCAGAGGCTTTCCTTTCGGATGGTTCCACGCTCCGCAGTTTACAAGGTATGACAGGCTGATCGCTTCGTTCCTTATATTAATTGCGGTCACTGTCTGCGGAGATCTTATTGCTGCCGCGATAGGGCGTATCAATGAGCCATCGATGAAAGTCGTAGAGAACAAGGCTCCTCGCAGCATCTCAGCGGAAACTGTCGTGGTCCCTACCAATAAATCAAGGCAGGAGAGCACTCACAGGCCGGCGGCGCCTAGGGAAGTGAAGACTCTTGTAAAGCCATCAGCAGACAAAAGGCTGCCCGGAAATAATGGCAAGAACAAGATCAGCGCCCTGATCTGGATCGTGGTCGCCATCGCCATACTCTCATTTATCGGAGGTAGCGTCGACGATAATGATTACGATACCAATTACGATGACAATACCTACGAGGATAGCTACGATTATACTCTGACGGAGATATCCGACGATATCATTTACCTTATCAAGTGGGGCTACTACGATGATCTTTCTCAGCTGGGCGATCCGACTCCGGTAGAAGAAGTAGGAGATCTCAGCGGATGCGAGGTCGAGTGTTACAAGGACCAGTATTTCACTACAGACGATAAAAAACACGCGATAGTCAAATACATGCTGTATGAAGACCGCGAGAACGAAGATGCTGCAGTATATCTGGTCGGCCTCCTTATAGGCGGCGATGTTAGCGAAACATACCCGAAAGATACAAAGCTTGAAGGCTTTACTATCTACAAGTTCAGCTCATACAACGAATACAAGGAGTTCTACGAAAGCGAAGACGGAGAGATCCTCATCGACAAAGCGAAGTGCGTGTCGCTTGGCGAAGTCGAAGCAGAAAATATGTTCATTTTAAATATGCACTAGGTTGATCGATAATGAAAAAAGAAGTACTTACACTGGCATTACTCATAGCGATATTACCGCCGATCTGGGCGGTAGCAAGTCCGTATCTCGGAAACACAGTAGGGCCTATAGCTCTTATCTGTGCCGGGATATACGCGACGAACGGAAACAAGTTCCAGGATGCGCATAAAATAGCGCTCGGATACCTGGCAGGGGACATATGGGCATTGATAGTGACTTATATAATGTCCATAACGCCGTTTAACGCCGATCTGACGCTGTTTGTATTGCTCGCAGTATTCGGCTTCGTTCTTGTGCTTATTTCGTCTAAATTCGAAAATATCATCCATATGCCATCATGGCTAGCGGGCTGGGCGATCGGGATGCTCACCATGAATCTTGACAAGGTGACTCCGCTCACGTCTCTTACGGTGCAGATCGGTATAGCGATGCTGGTAGGCGTATATTACGTAGGAGCTCTGCTTGACTACATCCACAAGCTGATAAATCGAAACAACTAAAACTGCAATAAACCGTAACAGCTAAAACTGCGACAAACGGCATTTATCGATGATCACTCATCGCAAAACACTCAACTAACGGCGGGAGACCGCCGTTTTTTATGGATCACGTATGGACCGTGCGCAGCTGATGTTATTCTGGCCTCAATGAATCAAAGAATAGGGGAGAAATCGCTGAATTAGAGACAATAGGGGAGAAAAGATTGACAATTTCCTCTGATATAGGAGTATAATGACAAAGTCGCTGTGTCTACCGCGAAAGAGACATGGCACAAAGTCCTTAAATTAAGAAAGAAAAAGGAGCAAATCGAACATGGAACCAAAGAAAAAGAGCAATGGGGTAGCTCTGCTGCCGTTCGCGGTATTTATCGTGATCTATCTCGGTGCCGGCATCATCCTTCAGAGTCAGGGTGTTGAAATGGCATTCTATCAGTTCCCGGCTGCTGTAGCTATGTTTATCGCGGTGCTTTTCGCATTTGCGCTCAACTACAAAGCGGGAATCAATAAGAACTTCAAAATATTCGCAAAAGGCGCAGCCAGCGAAGATATCATGAACATGCTCATGATATTCCTGCTTGCCGGAGCCTTCTCCGCAGTAGCCAAGGCGATGGGCGGGGTAGACGCTACGGTCAATTTCGGAATATCCATCATACCGGCTTCGCTTATAACCGCCGGAATGTTCATCATATCCGCCTTCCTCGGTACAGCAACAGGAACATCGATGGGCACAATAGGAGCTCTCGTTCCGATCGCTATTGGCATGGTAGACAAAACAGGCCTCAGCCTGCCTCTAATGATGGCTTCATGCGTTTCGGGCGCCATGTTCGGAGACAACCTGTCGATGATCTCGGATACGACTATCGCGGCCACAAGAACACAGAACGTCGAGCTCAAGGACAAGTTCCGCACAAACTTCTGGATAGCTCTTCCGGCTGCCGTGGTCACAGTCGTGCTTCTTATCATATTTGGAAGACCGGAGACCGCAAAGGCTATCGAAGCAAGTGGCTATGACATAGTCAAAGTACTCCCATATATACTCGTTCTTGCTTTAGCACTGCTGGGCGTGAATGTATTCCTGGTACTTACCATAGGTATCTTTTCAGCTGGCATCATCGGTATCGCGTATGGCGACCTTACAGTGCTTACATTCGCAGGGGAGATATGGAATGGCTTCCAGGGCATGATAGAAGTATTCCTGCTGTCGATGTTCATCGGCGGTACAGCAGAGATGGCAAAGCATTATGGAGGCCTTGATTGGCTCATTGAGATCATCTCCAAGAGGATCAGAGGAAAGAAATCCGCTCAGGTTGGTCTCAGCGTGCTTGCGCTCCTCACAGATATGGCTACAGCCAACAATACTATTGCTATAATCGTGGATGGCCCTATGGCCAAGGAAATCGGTACCAAGTATGGCGTAGATCCTCGCAAGACTGCGTCGATACTGGATATATTTACCTGTGCCATGCAGGGACTTCTCCCTTACGGAGCTCAGTTCCTCCTGGTAGCATCGCTATCAGAGGGCAGGGTGAGCCCGGCAGACGTCATACCTAATAACTGGTATCTGTTCCTGCTTGCGTTCTTCGCGATTCTTTCGTATTTTGTTCCATGGTACGAAAAGATAACGCTAAGCGATAAGAACTCCGATAAGTAATAAAGAAATATAGAAATAATATATAGGCGAATAAATTTAATAACTATAATTCAGATCAAGACCCGCCGGCGCACTCGCGCAGGGCGGGTCTTTTTTCGGACAATAAAAATATTAAATATATTACTTCGATAATTGATGAGCATTTTCAGTTTTGAAAATAATAATTGAGATAGGGGTATATGACCTAATAGCCAAATCGCCACCTTAAAGGGTCATTTTCGAGAAACATAACTATTCCTAAAATCACAATTTTCGGACTAGTTATGAACCCGAAATACACCAGACATGCAGAAACCGCCAAAACCCTGTAATTGCAAGGCTTTTGGCGGTTTAAAAACGAAGCCGTATTTTTCGATT
>CADAUB010000049.1 GCA_902790965.1 uncultured Eubacteriales bacterium
ATAAGATTAGCATGAGGAAGGAAAAGGCGAAAGACCGCAGGGATATTTTCATGACCCCATTGGTGCCTTTCGCCGGAAAGGCGGACTATAATAATGAAATTAAATTCGCTGAAACCAGATGAATCCGCCAGGATACTTACCGTCGGTGGAGAGGGAGCGCTGCGCCAGCACTTTCTTGACATGGGCGTTATTCCGGGTGCGGAAGTAACTATGATCAAATACGCTCCGATGGGGGATCCCGTCGAGCTTCGCATACACGGATATGAACTCACGCTCCGCCTCGCGGACGCTGAGAAGATAGAGATAGAAAAGATAGAGTCAAGTGCGGATGAAGAGGCGGCCGGCCCTGATGCTAGGGCAAAAGCAAAGGAATCTTCGCACAAACAGCATGAGCACCCGGGCCTCGGTGAGGAGGGCCGTTTCCATCCGAAGGGGACCGGAGATCCGCTCCCTGATGATACCGTGCTCAGCTTCGCGCTTGTTGGCAACCAGAACTGCGGCAAGACTACTCTGTTCAACCAGCTGACCGGAGCCAACCAGCATGTAGGCAATTTCCCGGGCGTTACAGTCGACAGAAAAGAGGGTGTGATCAAGGGCTATCCTAACACCCTGGTGGTCGATCTTCCGGGCATCTATTCCATGTCTCCGTATTCAAGCGAAGAGATACTATCGCGTAATTTCGTGCTTTTCGATAAGCCTAAAGCGATAATCAATATAGTCGACGCTACAAATATCGAGCGAAATCTCTACCTCACGATGCAGCTTCTTGAGATGGGCACGCCTATGGTGGTTGCTCTCAACATGATGGATGAGCTGCACGGAAACGGAGGCACGATCGATGTAAACGCGATGGAGGAAATGCTGGGGGTGCCGGTAGTGCCTATTTCCGCCGCGAAGAACGAAGGCGTTGATGAGCTTGCGCGCCACGCAATACATATAGCGAAGTATCAGGAGAAGCCTTTAAGGCAAGACTTCTGTGGCGCGGAAGATCATGGCGGAGCGGTCCACCGGGCCATCCACGCCGTGATCCACCTTATTGAAGACCATGCCGCGGCCGCGGGGATACCGCTCCGCTTCGCGGCGTCAAAACTCCTCGAAGGCGACAGCTCCATAGCCAACCAGCTGTCCCTCGACCAGAACGAAAAAGAGATGATGGAGCACATCGCGCTCCAGATGGAAAAGGAGCGCGGCCTCGACAGAAGCGCCGCCATGTCAGAAATGCGCTTCGAATACATAGGCAAGGTATGCGATGAGTGCGTCGTGAAGCCGCATGAAAGCAAAGAGCACATCCGCAGCCAGAAGATAGACGCTGTCTTGACCGGCAGATACACGGCGATCCCTGTGTTCGTCGGCATAATGGCGCTGGTGTTCTACCTGACATTCTTCCTGGTCGGCCCGTTCTTCCAGGATCTTCTCGCCTCGGGCATAGAAGCCCTGGCGGGCGCGACTCAGCGGGTGATGGAAAATGCCTCGGTCAATCCAACCGTACAGAGCCTGATACTAAAAGGAATATTCGAGGGCGTAGGGACCGTAGTGAGTTTCCTGCCGATAATAGTGATACTGTTCTTCTTCCTGTCGATGCTAGAAGACAGCGGCTACATAGCGAGGGTCGCCTTCGTGATGGACAAGTTGCTCCGCCGCATCGGCCTCTCAGGGCGAAGCATAGTGCCTATGCTCATCGGATTTGGCTGCACGGTGCCAGCCGTAATGTCGACCCGTACGCTCCCGAGCGAACGAGACAGGCGCATGACTATACTGCTCACGCCGTTCATGTCATGTACCGCCAAGCTCCCGATATACGGATTCTTCGTCACCGCGTTCTTCCCAAAACGCGGCTGGCTGATAATAACCGGGCTCTATCTGCTCGGAATACTGATCGGCGTACTGATGGCCCTGGTGTTCAAGAACACACTGTTCAGAGGTGAAGCTGTGCCATTCGTAATGGAGCTTCCAAATTACCGTTTGCCAAGCCCTAAAAACGTTGGGCAGCTGCTCTGGGAAAAGACCAAAGACTTCCTATCACGCGCGTTCTCGATCATTTTGATCGCGACCATCATCGTATGGTTCCTCGGAACATTCAACTTCGGCCTTAACCCTGTTGCCGATTCGCACGACAGCATGATGGCGGCGATCGCCGGAGTGCTCGCTCCGATCATGTCGCCTGTTGGCCTCGGAGACTGGCGCATCATCACATCTCTCATCAGCGGCTTTATGGCCAAGGAGAGCGTGGTAGCTGTTATGGAGACCCTGTTTGCCAATGGCGTGGCGGCAATAGGAACACTGTCGGCAGCTTCGATGCTCGTATTCAGCTTGCTGTACACACCTTGCGTGGCCGCGGTAGCATCGATACGAAGAGAGCTCGGCGGCAGATGGGCGGTCTACGTGGTGATCTGGCAATGCGTAGTCGCATGGATCGCGGCGCTGCTTGTAAGGGTAATAGGACTAATGCTGGGAATGTAAACTAGTTAAGGAGAAAATGGCTACAATGGAAATTGAAGAAAAGACATTCGCGGAAGATAACTTTGAAAGCGGTATGGCGGTAGCAGAAGCTCCGGCAGAAGATTTTGATCAGGCACAAGCGACGGCTGAGATGCCTGCAGGCGATGTCTTTGAGAGGCAGGAAGAACTGTCGGAATCCTCTGATACCGGTATCGATATGGAGTGGGAAGTCGAGACTGTTCCGGCTGACGATCAGCCTTATGAGGAGACAATAACTACGGAGACCGTAGTGGAAGATTATACAGATCCTCATTACGACCAGGGCTATGACCGTGGTTATGACCACGGATACAACGAAGGCTACGAGCAGGCGCAAAATCGCGGCGGCGTGGCTTACAGAAGGATCAATAAGCACATCTTCACATGGGTATTCTCGTTTATCCTCGGCATCTACGGTGTTGACAGATTCTACCGCGGACAGATAGGCCTTGGTATTTTGAAACTGCTGACATTTGGCGGACTCGGGATCTGGTATCTTGTGGACGTGATAATAGCGGCAGTGAAGTCTTATTCCGGCCCTAACGCGTACGAGGAAGATCTTTTGTTTGACCTGTACGGTAACTACATAAACTGATAAAAAGGGTCAACTATGGAATACAGAAAACTTGGAAACACAGGGCTTGAGGTGAGCGTGATCGCAATGGGCTGTGAGGCGTTCGCCGAAGACAACAGCAACGCGAAAAAGTTCCTCGATATGGCAGAAGCTGCGGGGGTCAATTACTTTGACCTTTACCAGCCTGATCCGGCAGCGAGGTCTGCGCTCGGGGAAGCTCTTAGGGGCAGAAGAGAGAAGTTCATCATACAGTCGCACATCTCATCGGTGTGGAAGAACGGCCAGTACGAAAGGAGCCGTAAGCTAGACGAAGTAAAGGCGGCATTTGAGGACTCGCTCGAAAGACTCGGCACCGATTATATAGACGTCGGCATGATCCACTACTGCGACGCGGACAGCGACTGGCAGGCCATCAAGAACAACGGCATCGTTGACTACGCGAAGCAGCTGAAAGCCGAGGGCAAGATCCACCACATCGGCCTTTCATCCCACAATCCTAAAGTAGCCATCAAGGCGATAGAAGAAGGCGATATCGAAGTTTTGATGTTCAGCATCAACCCGGTCTACGATATGCTGCCGGGCACCGAAGTGGTAGATGATCTCTGGGCCGACGAGGTATATGAAGGCGGGTACGTCAATATGGATCCTGAGCGCCAGAGGCTGTACGAGCTGTGCGAGAGCATGGGCATCGGAATCACAGTCATGAAAGCTTTCGCGGGCGGCGATCTTCTCACAGCGGAGATGTCTCCTGCAGGCGCGGCTCTGACACCGACTCAGTGCATCAGCTATTGCCTCTCAAGACCAGCCGTAGCAACAGTCTGTTCAGGAGCTAGAAACGAAGCTCAGCTGGCAGAGAGCATCGCGTACTGCGACGCGTCTGAGAGCGAGCGCGACTACGCCGAGGCATTCGCGAACTTCCCGAAAGTAAGCTGGACGGGGCACTGCATGTACTGCAACCACTGCCACCCATGTCCATCCGAAATAGACATTGCATTTGTCACCAAGCTCCTCAATCTCGTAGTAGCGCACAACGAGTCGAATGGCATCAAAGAAGGGACCAAGGAGTTCCGCGTACCAGACACCGAGCGCATGCACTACGAAGTCCTCGAGAAACACGCGAGCGACTGCATACAGTGCGGCATGTGTGAGACAAGATGTCCGTTCGATGTAAAGATACGTGACAACATGAAACACGCCGAGAAGATCTTCGGCTACTGATCAAAGATAGAAAAAAGACGTAATAACAAAGCCAGCCATGAAGGATGTCCATCATGGCTGGTTTTGTCATTGTTAGTAAGTAAGGTTTTATATGGGGGTTTGTTATGAAGAAAAGTTGTCTTGCTTTTGACAACTATAAGATACCTCTCGTTCCTTAACTGAAACTAAAACTGTCAAAAGTTTTGGAATATCTTTTTTGCCCCGTGCTATACTGTCCCTATGGAGAAGAAACACTACGTATATATCCTTAAATGTGCGGATGGTACTTTCTACACCGGCTACTCAACTGATCCCGAGCGAAGGGCGAAAGTCCATAACTCAGGAAAGGGTGCAAAGTACACTAGGTCGAGAAGGCCTGTCGAGATAATATACACAGAAGAATATGAGGATAAAGCAGAAGCCGAGCGCCGCGAGTACGCGATCAAGCAACTCACCAGAGCGGAGAAGGAGAAGCTAATAAATGATAAAGCCGATAGTTAGAGACGCGTTCTTTCTGAATCAGAGATCTGAAGAGGCGACAAAAGTAGACCTGCCGATCGCGCAAGACCTCGAGGATACACTCAAGGCAAACCGTGAACACTGCGTCGGTATGGCGGCAAACATGATTGGCTACAGGAAGAACATCATAATCGTCGCGACCGGGCTCGCGGACATCATCATGATCAATCCTAAGATCACCGCCAAGGTGGATCCTTACGAAACAGAAGAGGGCTGCCTGTCACTTCCAGGCACGCGAAAGACTACGAGATACAACAAGATAACTGTCAAATATCAGGACAAGAAGTTCGAAGAGCACACTCAGGATTTCAGCGGATACATCGCTCAGATAATCCAGCACGAATGCGATCATCTAGAGGGCATCCTCATCTGAAAAGTGCTTGCTAACCTAGCATAAGATGAATATACTTGAGTCAGGAAGAGCGTCGTTCGTCAACGACTAACTCGACCTACATACGTGGTCGCCGCCTAGTTACGTGAACTGGCGGCTTTTTTAATGCTAATGGTTACCCGAACAGCCTGCCGGCTGAGCGTAATGGTAACTCTTACCATCTCTGGCCCCTCCCTTAAACAATTTAGTCATTGGCCTCACCTCCTTGGCGTTAAAGAGATGTGACAGTATCGTTCTTGGTCGAGCCAGCCGCGAGTCACTGCTTTCCTGACTTATCTTAATTGTAATCATCTATCAGAATCCGTCAACCCCTTGAAAACACTGGGATATAGCCAATGCTGTCGTTTGGGAAAATATTGCATGATATCGTGGAAAAAATGCAGGAAAAAGGGCGAAAAAAGTTTTGATGTAGTATTATTAATGACAGATAGTACAGAGGGCAGGACGGACTGAAATAGGGTAAATGATTAATAGATAATGAATACTGCTTTTTATACAAATTACACTGAAGAAAAGTTCATAGACAAACTCAAGAAGAGCATAGACACATGCCGCTCTTTTGCCTTTTCGGTTAGCTTTATTAAGAAGCCGGGGCTTAAACTTTTGGCGCCTAATATTGAAGCGGCGTTATCGCGCGGTGTTACTGGGAGGCTGATAACATCTACATATCAGAATTTTACTGATTTAGATTCATTATCATACTTTAACGACTTGCAAAACAGATACCAGGGCTTGTTCACGTGCCATATGGATCGGGAATGTTTTTATGATAATTGGGGCAATACGGTTGGCTTCCATTCAAAGGGCTATCTTTTCGAATATGATGATCATAAAGAGCTTCTTGTCGGATCATCAAATATAACTGTATATGCACTGTTAAAGAATATTGAGTGGGATGTTTCGATTATAGACGCAAATAATTCAGAGGCGTATACGGCTGCAGAGGAAGAATTCAATGCTCTGTGGGATAAGACACTTCCATTAACGAGAGATCTTATAAAAGAATATAGGACAAGGCTCTACTATTCCATCGAGAGGTGGGATATGGATTACGATGTTGCGAATTCTGAGTTCAAGCCAAACTATATGCAGCGTAAGGCACTAAAGGAGTTGAACAGAATTCGTGTGACTGGAGCGACAAAGGCGCTTATTGTTGCTGCCGCCGGTTCAGGAAAGACTTATCTCGCTGCATTTGATGCTCTCAATTTTAATCCGAAAAGACTTCTTTATATTGCACACGAAGGCTCAATTCTGATGAAGGCATATGAGACTTTCAGCAAGGTATTTGGTAGCGATCGATCGTATGGTCTTTATACGGGGGAATATAAAGAGCTAGATGCTGATTTCGTTTTTTCAACAAACATTTCTATGGCTGGCAACGTTGATATGATGGACGTGCATGAGTTCGATTACATCATCATCGACGAGTGTCACCATGCTACTGCAAAAACCTATCAAGATATTATCAATCACTTTGAGCCAGAGTTCCTGCTCGGTATTACAGCGACCCCGGAAAGAATGGACGAGAACGATGTTTTCAGCCTGTTCGACCAAAATGTCCCATATGAACTTAGGCTTCGTGATGCGATCATAAACAAACTCGTCGTTCCATTTAAATACTACGGAATAAGGGATGAGCTGATTGAGTATGGAGATAAGGTAACCAGAGGACACAAATTCATAGAACAGTTCTCTGATGAAAAACACTGTGAATTCATCAGAGACATGATTGAAAAACACAGAGAACCGGGAAAGAAGCTAAAGGCACTTGCATTCTGTAGGGACATTGCTCATGCCAGAAGAATGGCGGATGCAATGGGCGATTACTACCATACGCAGTTCCTGACTGGTAAGAATTCCGTAGGGGAACGAGTTAGAACATATAAAGACCTCCAGGATGACGATGCTGAACTCGAGATTCTATTCACAGTGGACATCCTTAATGAAGGTGTAGATATACCGGGTGTTAACATGGTTCTCTTTTTGAGGCCTACAGATTCACAAACAATATTCATTCAGCAGTTAGGACGTGGCCTTCGTAACTACGAAGGAAAGGAATACGTAACTGTACTGGACTTTATAGGCAATGACTACAAGAGGAGTGTTCAGATTGCTTTCGCACTGGGAAGTCTATCTGAGAACTTTATTGTAGAGAAACAGTTAGTCGCCGCGTTGGTCAAAGATGACTTCAGAGAGGTGGGGCTTGCCGACTATGGAGTTGAGATACATATTGATGAATTAAGTAAGAAGGAAGTATTGTCGTTTATTGATGAGGTAAATTTCAATACAAAGAGATACCTGGCACAAGATTATGAAAATTTCAAAAAGTACATTGGCGCCTCAAGGTACCCAGATCATGTTGACTACCTCAACAATGATTATGCTCCGGATCTTATAAAGTTCATGCAGTCTAAGATAAATAGTAAGAAAAACTTCTCCTACTATGGATTCCTCAAGGCTATAGATGAGGAAAATATCCCGGCGTTCGACGAAAGACAGGAAGCATTGGTGAATTACCTTTCGGACATGCTTCCGGTGGTAAGGCCGCATGAATACTTAATCATAGGTAAACTGCTTGACGGAGCAGGCAAGGCGGGGCGTGATGAAATAAATAATTACTTAAACATGGGCATTGCCAATTGCTCTGCAGAATCGATAGATCATGCAATTAAATATATGACTAAATCGGGGTTCTTCAAAGTAGAAGATGACGAAATGATGTTCTCTGATGTGAAACTTGGTGTTGAACTTGAGGAATACCTGAGAGATCTTATCGAATATGGGCTTGGACGCTACGAAATAGATTTTGGAGGCGCAGAATCTAATGGCCCATTCCGTTTATGGGGGCAGTACAAAAAAGAACAAGTTCAACAGCTCCTCCTGAAGAACCCTGCTGACATCATGAAGGGTACCAAAATAGTAGATGGGATTACCTATGCATTTGTAACTGTTATTAAAGGAAAAGCCATCAAGGACAATCTTAACTATGATGATGGATACATAGATAAAAAAACATTCCAGTGGGAGACAGTTTCAGGAATAGGAAAAGCAGAATTAGACAGATTGAAGCACTGTGAGGAAATGCAGGTTTTCGTTAGAAAGGTAGAAAACGAAGATGGCATAACGCTGCCATTCGCATATCTTGGAAAAGGAAGTATGCATTACCTTACAGGACCAAAAGAAAACGGAGCACATCTATTCAGAGTTGAGATGGATAATGAAGTTCCTGATGATGTGTTCTTCGACTTCAAACTTCCTTCGGCAATATAGACTATATTGAGGTACTACATGAGCACTTTAGACATAAGACAAATCGGGATCACGGATCTGGATACTGACTGCATAGTGAATGCTGCCAACAGCAGATTGGCAGAGGGCTCGGGCGTATGCGGAGCTATTTTTGCACAGGCCGGCAGAAAGAAATTGGCCGAAGCTTGCGGTGCGATTGGCGGCTGCCCAACGGGTGGCGCGGTCATCACGCCGGGCTTTGATCTAAAGGCAAAATACATCGTACATACGGTAGGCCCGGTGTGGCACGGTGGCAAGGACAACGAGCCAGAGGCTCTATACAGTTGCTACCAGGAGTCTCTGGACCGCGCCGCAGAGAACGGCTGCAAGTCGATCGGCTTCCCACTTATCTCGGCAGGGATCTTCGGTTATCCAAAGAACAAGGCGTGGGAAGTTGCAATCAAATCCTGCAATGACTGGATGAGAAAGCACGCGGACTATGATATAGACATCGTATTCGCAGTGCTGGATAAGAATATCCTGGAAATGGGCAAGGCAGTTGCAGGCCTGAAAGCCACAGGTTGGTAAAGATAAGAGGCGAGACTCCATTACAAATGTAGGGAATAAGAAGTGAAAGAAATCAAAGTAGTAGCAGCAATAATAGTAAAAGATGGCCGGCTCTTCGCGACTCAGCGTGGCTATGGCGATTACAAAGACTGGTGGGAATTCCCGGGCGGAAAGATCGAGCCGGGAGAGACACCGGAGCAAGCTCTAAAGCGTGAGATAAAAGAGGAACTGGACACGGAGATAAGCGTGGGAGACCACCTCATAACTGTAGAGTACGACTACCCTAAGTTCCATATGACCATGGGATGCTACCTGTGCAGCGTCGTAAGCGGCAAGCTCACACTGCTTGAGCACGAAGCCGCCAAGTGGCTTGGGCCGGACGAACTGGAGAGCGTTAAATGGCTCCCATCGGATATAGAAGTTGTTGAAAAAATAAGAGGAATACTATGAAAACAGCAATCGTTTACTATTCAAAGCACCACGGTAATACCAAGAAGCTCCTTGACGCAATAGCAGAGAAGCACGATGTTACGCTTATAGATGTGGTCGCGAACAAGGATGCGGACGTGTCGGAGTTCGACAGGATCGGACTTGCGTCGGGCATTTACTTCAGCGCCTTTGCTAAGCAGATCACGGCTTTCGCTCAGGAGAAGCTGCCGGAAAACAAAGACGTTTTCTTCATTGCTACATGCGGAGCACCGGCTGCGGACTCGTTCTTCAACGGCATTCGCAAGATAACGGACAGCAAAAACTGCCGCTTCGTAGGACAATATATTTGCAATGGCTACGACACCTTCGGGCCGTTCAAGCTGGTGGGAGGTCTCAAGAAAGGACATCCCGATGCTGAAGACATCCGCAAGGCGGTCGAGTTCTACGAGGGCCTGAAATAGCGGAAGATATCGGAGAGGAAAACAGATAATGGACAAACTCGACAATCTCACGGAAGCGTTCAGACAGTTCAACGAGGAGCGCGACTGGGACCAGTTCCACACGCCGGAGAATCTCGCCAAGTCGATAAGCATCGAGGCGGCGGAGCTTTTGGAGTGCTTCCAGTGGAACAACGATTTCGACAAAGAGCATCTATGCGAAGAGTTAGCGGATGTCCTCAGCTATTGCATCATGCTGGCGGACAGACTAGATGTGGACATCGAGGAGATAGTGCTCGACAAGCTCGAAAAGACCAAGAAGAAATATCCGGTCGAGCTCGCCAAGGGTAGCTCCACCAAGTACTACGATCTGAAGAAACGCGATTAGGGAAATGACGACAAATACAACACAAGAGGAGCGTCTGGATTATCTGGTCGAGGAATTCAAGGCGGATTCCGGCGAGTATAAAGATCTGGAAACGCCAAAGGACCCGGAAAGAAAAAGGACGATCCTCAGGTCTCTTATGAATACTAGGATGCCGCGGGAAATGCCCGCCGATGTGATCCGCATCCAGGATGAATATCTGAAGGAACGCAGCAAAGAAAAGGGTGTTGTCGCACTTTCAGATATCCCCGAGATACAAGGCGGCCTGTCCATCTGGCAGGGAGATATCACAAGGCTTGCGGTCGACGCGATCGTGAATGCGGCGAACTCACAGATGCTTGGCTGTTTCAGACCGATGCATAATTGTATAGATAACTGCATCCATACTTATGCTGGAGTGCAGCTTAGAGCTGAGTGTAACAGGCAGATGGGCGAGCTTCGGGCTCACTTCGGCCGCGACTATGAACAGCCGACCGCGGTGCCTATGCTGACGGATGGCTACAACCTTCCGGCGAAGAAGATCATCCACATCGTGGGGCCGACCGTTCAGTATAAACTTACACCAGCGCTCGAAAATGATCTGGCGAACTGTTACCGTAACGTGCTTGATCTGTGTGCCGAGAACGACCTAAAGAGCGTCGCCTTCTGCTGCATCTCGACCGGAGTCTTCAGCTTCCCGAATCGCAGAGCGGCAGAGATAGCCGTGGAGACGGTGAAGGACTGGATGAGCAAGCATCCGGGCGCAGTAAATAGAGTTATTTTCAATGTTTTCAAAGATGAGGACAAGATCATATATGAACGACTTGTATAACAAACAGCTTAAAATACTAAAAGAGCAGATCGAAAGCGCTGACGCCATAGTGATCGGCGCGGGAGCAGGGCTCTCCACATCTGCCGGTTTTACATATAGCGGGGATCGCTTCAAAAAATATTTCTTTGACTTCGAGGAGAAGTACCACTTCCACGACATGTACACGGGTGGCTTTTTCGTGATGCATTTAGCACCCGAGATCTCCTGGGCATACTGGGCGAGGAATATATATATCAATCGCTACGTGAAAGCGCCAAAGCCTGTATACGAGGATCTGCTGGAGCTTGTCAAAGACAAGGACTATTTCGTGATCACCACGAATGTGGATCACCTATTCCAGAAGGCCGGCTTCGATAAAAAGAGACTGTTCTACACGCAGGGCGATTACGGTCTGTTCCAGAGCGTAGATCCGGCGATCAAGAAGACTTACGATAACGAAAAGTGGGTCATGAAGGCGATGGAAGCGCAGGGATTTGTAAAGGACAAAGACGGTGTGTTCCAGGTGCCTGAGGATGGGAAACTTCAAATGAGCATCCCGACCGAGCTGATCCCAAAGTGCCCTGATGGTGGCAGCAATGTTACCATGAATCTGAGAGCAGACGACTCGTTCGTTGAAGACAAGGGATGGCATAAGGCTTCAGCGGCCTCAGCGAAATTCATGAAAAAGCATGAGGGCATGCACATCCTCTATCTTGAACTTGGCGTTGGAATGAACACTCCGGGCATAATCAAGTATCCTTTCTGGCGGATGACATATAAAAATGAAAAGGCTGTATATGCGTGCCTGAATTACGGCGAAGCCTACTGTCCTGATGAGCTAGTGGGCAAGAGCATATGCATCGACGGGGATATTGGGGCGATTCTAGAGGACTTGAAAAAATAGTTTCGTTTCGAGAAAAGAGATGATAGATAGTATGGGCAAAAAAATAGTAGCGGTGAACGCAGGCCCAAGGATGGGATGGAATACAGAGACACTGATCTCTGAGGCCAAGAAGCAAAGACATGAGACTGTGTTCCCGAAGGAATGCGAAAAGGCGCTCAAGATGGGAGCCAATCTGGTGCGCTGATGGACCGGCTAGTCACCAAAGTACAGACAATAGAAAAGCAAAGGAAGAACAAGAATGAAATTGGTCAAAACAGACAGGCTCGCGGCGAGCAGCTGCGGTGCTGATGTAAAACTTTCTGTAGAAGGAGCATTCAGGATAGTCGAAGATATGGCTACCGAGCTGATGGGCATACAGCACATCGACGGGGTCACATGCATGCGCGAATACGGCGGCATGTGGGTCTTCGTCCGTAATCGTATCGAGATGCCACAGCGCCTGGCATGGATGGAAGAGTTCACAGTCACGAGTTACATCAGCTCGTTCTCAAAGATCAGACTTTACATCGACACCGTTATACAAAAGGCAGACGGAAGCATCGCTCTTAAGTCGAGGCTCGAGCTCTGCGCATTAGATCTCGAGACCGGCAAGATCCGAAAGTCCGAGAGCGTTGGCGTGGGCGAAAAGACTCCGGCCGAGGAGCCGATGTTCGAGATAGCCTACTCGAAGGAAAAGCCTGCGCGCGGCGACAAGATCGACGAGATCACAGTTCGCTCCGCGGATATAGACTACTGCCACCATACCAACAACATCTCATATGTGCGCTACTTCGTGAACCAGATTGGAGTCGATGACCTGATCGAGCAC
>CADAUB010000050.1 GCA_902790965.1 uncultured Eubacteriales bacterium
AGCTTGAACTCTCCTTCGTAGATCGTAAGATTTTTACCGTCGAATTCGGTTTTAAGCATATTGGGAAGTTCTCCTTTCACTTTATGCTACGTAAATAGAATGGCAGTTTGTATGTTTTCAATTGGGTCGGAACATCCGATATTTGTTATTTTTCGACAGGACCGGTATAGCCCTCGAAGCCGCCAATGTTCTCAGCGCGGTACCCCATCAGCCTCAGAGACGCTGCGGCCATGCCGCTTCTGGCTCCGCTGAAACAGTACATGAATATTCGCGCCGTCTTATCCGGCAGCATTTTTTCTATATTCTCCTGATTGGTCCTTACGCAGAGCGCAGCGTCTATATTCATCGCGCCCGGTACGTGACCTTCTTCAAATTCTTCCGGCTCACGCACATCGATAAGCACTGTATTCTTGAAGAGTTTCATGTCTTCAAGGCCTTCATTGATGTCTAATTCCGGAAGATCTTCATAATAACCCATATATTTTATCTGTTGCCTCTATTTATTAATTGTAAAGCTCCTGTTGGACAGGTATTTACACAGATGCCGCAGCCCACGCAGCCCTTAGTATCGCACGAAATGCCATCTTCTGCCCTCTTGAACACGTCGAAATGGCATCTCTTTACGCATAGCCCACAGCCTACACACGCAGAGCTGTCCATGCTGACTATATAGTCGGTGGCTGGCCATACTCCCACGCTTCCGAGAGCCTTTTGCGCCCGAAACAGATAGCAGCAGTCACCGCAGCAATTGCATATGCCGTTCATGGCGATCGTATGCATAAGGCCCGCTTTATCCGCTTCTCTGACTATCTCTTTTACCTGATCCTTGTCCAGCTTGATCGAGTAGCCTCTGTCGACCAGCGTATTTATGCCGTCGCTGTGTGTGATGCAGGTATGCGTCGGCTTGTCGCACCTGCCGGATAATATCCTGCAATCGCAGTAGTTGAGATAGAACGGCCTTGGATCTTCGTCGATCAGACGCATCATCTCATCCAGTGGATGCACCTTGTCAGTAGTCGGCACGCCATTGGACGTATCTAGCCTCTTGATGTAGGTATCTATATACCAGTCATCGAGCCTTCGCCTTGTCTCGACCGGCAGAGTGTAGTATGTCTCTGTCCTGCCGACAGCGAACACGTCCAGGAAATAGTAGAAGTCGTTGATCCTGTAGTTGTCACCGGAGTCGTCGGCCTTTGCAATCACTCCGCGGCGATACTCACGATCAGCGTATTCCCTTCCGATCTCGTCAGCCGTGAATGTATCGTTTTGCTTCTCAAGTATGAGGCTGATCTCATCCGGCTCGAAGAAGAACTCCACGAGACCTTGCCCCTCTTCAGGTATCTCAAATATCCGGCATACGGATCCGATATCTCTCTTATCCATCAGTCTCCTTACTAAGCTGTGGAGAGGCCGTGCAGACCTCTCCACTGTTGATCATGGATGAAGAAGCAAGCTGCAGTGTGCAGCTGCCCCTTTGGTCAATTGAGCATTGCCCTACTGCATCGTAGGATAGTCGGACTTGCCTGTCACCTTGCGCTTGATGATCTTGTAACCGCGCTTCAGGATGTTAGGGCCTACCACCTTCATCATATCCTCGGCGAAGTGCATGTCGCTTGCTGCAGGGATATCTCTTGTGAGATGGATGGCGTCGAACTGGCAGCGTGTAGTGCAGAGTCCGCAGCCGATGCACTGGTTGAGGTCTACAGTAGTAGCTCCGCACTTGAGGCAGCGCTTCGCTTCGATGGCCACCTGCTCCTCTGTCAGAGGAAGTCTGAGGTCTTCGAATGTCGCTTCTGGCTTACCTTCCTTATGGCCCGGTGTTCTGCGGCCGGCGTTATCGTACGAAGCAGCCGAGATCGAGATATCGTCTCTGTCGAGCTCGATGAACTCTCTAAGGTCACGGCCTATAGTCAGCGACTGACCAGGATGTACATAACGGTTGATGGATACCATAGCCTGGCGCCCTGCCGCGATGGCGTCTATTACGAACTTTTGGCCTGTGAACACGTCTCCGCCGACGAAGATGTCCTTCTCGGCTGTCTGGAGAGTCACAGGGTCTGCCACTACGAAGCCTCTCTGGGTGAATTCTACTTTAGTGCCCTCGAGCAGCTTGCCGTATTCTGGCTTCTGGCCGATGCAGTAGAGAACTATATCGCAGGCGGCTTCTTCGGTCACGCTGTCATCGAACTTAGGGTCGAATCTGCCCTCGGCATTCTTGACCTGTGTGCACTTTCTGAACTTAATGCCCTTGCATCTCTCGCCCTTTGTGACGATCTCTGTCTGGCCCCATCCGGCGTGGATGGTGATGCCCTCAGCCTCGCACTCGTGCTGATCCTCTTCGCCCATCGGCATCTCGTCATAGCTTTCGAGGCAGTAAAGATCGACGCTCTCGGCGCCCGCTCTTACGGCTGTTCGAGCTACGTCAGCTCCGATGTTTCCGCCGCCGATAACTACGATCTTGCCGGCGAGCTTCTTGTTGTCGTCGAGGTTGACGCTTCTCATGAATCTGATTCCGGAGATGACGCCCCTTGCATCTTCACCTGGTATGCCGAGCTTGCCGCCGTCCTGGAGGCCGATGCCTACGAAGAACGCCTTGTAGCCCTGGTCGCGGAGCTGCTGGATGGTAACGTCTTTGCCGACTTCTACGCCGCATTTGAATTCAACGCCCATCTTGCGGAGGATCTCGATCTCGCCCTCGAGCACGTCCCTTTCGAGTCTGAACGAAGGAAGTCCGTTCATCATCATGCCGCCAGGTCTCTTCTCTCTTTCAAATACAGTGACCGGATAGCCTTCCATGCGGAGGTAGTACGCGCAGGAAAGACCGGCAGGGCCCGATCCGATGATCGCGATCGGAAGATCATCCCACTGCTCGCCTACATCGTTATCGCAGATAGGTACGAACGCGTCGAGATTCTTGAACTCCCACTGTGTGAGGAACTTCTTGATCTCGTCGATCGATACAGGATCGTCGAGTGTGCCTCTTGTGCAGCGATCTTCGCAGCGTTTGTTACAAACGGCACCGCAGACTGCAGGGAATGGGTTGTCCTGACGGATAAGGGCTACGGCCTCTTCATAGCGGCCTTCCTTTGCCATCTGGATGTATCCCTGGATAGCTATGTGAGCCGGGCACGCTGTCTTGCATGGCGATGTGCCGCTGTCATAGCAGTTGATCTTGTTTGTATCTCTGTAGAAGTAATTCCATTTGTCTGGGCCCCATACGTGGTCGTCAGGAAGCTCGTGCATAGGGTACATTACCTTGGAGCCGTCTTTGCGGCAGAGCTTCTGGCCGAGCCTGGCTGCGCCCGCAGGGCAAACTTCAACGCACTTGCCGCACGCTACGCACTTGTCTGTGTCGACGTGAGCGCGGTAAGCGGAGCGTGACATATTAGGTGTGTTGAAGAGCTGCGAAGTCCTGAGGCCGTAGCAGCTGCCAGGCGAGCAGTTGCAGATACCGACTATGCGATCTGGGCCGTCAAGGTTAGTGATCTGATGTACATAGCCCTTTCTCTCTGCGCGCTCGAGGATCTCCATTACCTCTTCGCGTGTTATATATTTGGCGTCTTTGCCTGTCTCAACGAGGAACTCCGCGATATCTCCGAGGCCGATACACATATGGCCTTCGATGTCGCCTACGCCCTCGCCTCTTACTCTCTGAGATTTACGGCAGGCGCATACCATCGAGCAGAACTTGTCGTATTTATCGAGCCAGTGCGAGAGATGTTCTACGCTTACAGACTGCACCTCAGCGTCGATAGCCTTTTCTACCGGGATGACGTGCATACCGATTCCGGCACCTCCTGGTGGGATCAGCTTGGCTGCGAGTTCGAGCGGCTCCTGTGGAGCGAGGTTGAACATAGTCGCGACTTCAGGGTTAGTCTCACAGAGCATCGGGTGCTCTACCATGTATTCGCCCGAACCAACTACCCACTTAGGGATCCAGTACTGGATATGCTGATCAGGATTGTCTCTGTTCTGTTCGACGATACCGATCCAGATAAGGTGGTCTATGATCTTCTGAGCTTCTTCAACGCTCATGTTGTTGCGCTCTGCAAGCTCAGCTGTGGTATATCCGACGCGTCGCTTTTTGAAGCTCAGCATGAACTTTACTTCTTCTTTCGTGAGCAGCCTGTCGAGGATCCAGAAATCCATGTGGTTTTCTTTCATGCCTCCAGGCAGTTTGCGCGGAATGTTATCTGTGATCATCACGGCAAGCTTTTTGATGAGCTTTTTCTTTTCAGGGTCGTCGCAGTGATGCCCATCCACCGGATAATCTCTTTCATTCACGTGGATCTTAGGATTAACTTCCTTTACCATTTCTATCCCTCCATGCACAAAAAATACGTTAAAATCTACACTGAAATTCTAACAAAAAAGAGAGTTTTTGTAACCTCTCTTTTTAGTATCGTCATCTTGCCGAATATGTTGTCAACCTTTGAAGACCGGTCCTTTTATTTCAATAGGTTGCGCACCTCTTCATCCGTGCTGTCGAGAAGCTTTATGAATTCCCTCGACGACAGGCGAAGCGCTCCGTGCATCCAGGCATCCCTCTGCACCAGTTCGTCTGAAGACACCGCGTAGATGCGTCTGTCTTTTATAGCGTTGATCATCTTGCCTATGCGTATGTCGGCCGGCTCGTCCTGTGCCGTATAGATAACAGTGACACCGTTGTGGTCTTCGGTGCTGCCTGCCCCCGGCACCACTTTGTAGGCGTCGAATATGACGGTCACCTCGAAGCCTGTATAGCCGGCATAATTCTTCAGCCTTTCGATGAGCTGATCGCGGGCAGAGCCTATATCCTCTCCCACCAATTCTTTAAGGTATGTATCCGAGAATATTAGGTTGTAGCCGTCTATGAGTATAAGCGTCTGAGTATCCTCCGGCTCGGCTGTCTTTCTCTCGTGCTTGGCCTTGATCTCAGCATTTCTTGCGGCATTACGCTCGGCCTCCTCTTTGCTGAGAGCCTTCTCGGCTTTGAAGTCCCTCTCCGTTCTGCCTGAATGGTGATGCTGCTTTCTTTCGCCGTATGTACGCTCGAATATGGCCTTGAGTTCTTTTTCGGCAGCAGCACGCCTTCTGGCGCGTTCTCTGACGTCGAGCCCGGCTTCCGCGTCAAAGTTTCCGCTTCGGCTTGCAGGCCCATCGTGAACGCTTCCGCCTCCGCTTTCTCTGTCTCTCAGCACGCTCCTAATATGCATGTGCTCTGCGACTTCGTCCCACTTCACTATGTCGCTTCCGCTGTGGTTCACGAAAACAGAGTCCGCGCTGTTATCCACATCGCGCTCAGCGTCATAGCCCGTCTCCTCGATGGCTTCCTCTGTATTATGGCAGATATCGTAGCCGCACTGCGCAAGCGAAAGCCTGCCTTCCCCAGAGGTATATCCGGCCAGCGTCTGCTGGTAATCCGCTATCTCAGCCGAAGGCACCCTGCCGCTTATGACCGCCCTGCCTTCCTTTTGCTCAAGGCCATCCTGCGTGCCGCCCATCTGCTTGATATCCGTCATGGCTCTTCCAACGCACTCCGCCGGTATATCTATCTCATACATGCTCCAAGGCTCGAGAAGCAGGGCCTTGCCATCGCGCCCGGCCTGCATAAGAGCGTTACGTATGGCCCTGTAGGTGGCCTCTCTGAAGTCTCCGCCTTCTGTATGCTTAGCGTGGGCACGCCCGGCGGCCAGGCTTATCTTTACATCCGTGATCGGCGAGCCTGTAAGCACGCCAAGATGTTCTTTCTCCTCTATGTGAGTCATGATCAGCCTCTGCCAGTTGAGAGCCAGATCGTCTTCTGATACCTCGCTGGTGATCACTATGCCGCTTCCCCTCTCACCGGGCTCAATTATGAGGTGTACCTCGGCGTAGTGGCGGAGTGGCTCGAAGTGGCCGACGCCTTCGTATTTTCCGTCTATCGTTTCAAGATAGAGCACGCTTCCGGTTCCAAAGCTTACATCGTATCCAAAGCGCTCTTTTATGAGTGACTGCAGAACTTCCTGCTGCACGCGCCCCATAAGGCGCACTTCGATATTGCCATCTGAAGCCCAGCTGGCCTGAAGAGCCGGGTCTTCGGCAGTCAGTATATCCAGATCGGATTTAAGGCGATGAGGATCCATGTTGCCAGGGCCTTTGACCGTATATACCATATATGGCTCGGCGGTCATCCTGTGGCTCGGCTCCTCGGCCCCGAGGCTGTCGCCCGGGCGCACCGGGCCAAGCCCTGTCACAGCGCATACCGTGCCCGGGCCGGCGCTTTCAGTCTGAGTGAAGCGGCTCCCCGAGTACAGCCTTATCCTGCTTATCTTCTCTTCTCTTTCTTCGCCGGAGGCGCATCTGACTTTTACTTTGTCCCTTACCTTGAGTTCGCCGCCTGTGACCTTTATGAAGCTCAGCTTCTCTCCGTCATCCGCTTCCGCTATCTTGTATATCCTGGCGCCGAACACATCTCCATATCTAGGAGCCGCCGTGTACGATGAAAGCGCGCCGAGGAGCCCTTCTATCCCCTCGATCTTAAGCGCCGAGCCGAACACGCAAGGCACCAATTCGCCCTTACATATGGCTTCGGCTATCTCCCCGTCACTGATCGTACCGTCACCTTCGAGCACTGCCTCCGCGAGATTTGGCGAATACAGCGTCACGGCATCTATGAATTCGTCGCTCCTGGAATCGGCATCGGTAAAATCCACCGCGCCCGCGCCAAGTTCGCCCGCGAGTTCCTCCACTATCGCTTCACGGGGCCTCACGGCGATGTCCATCTTATTTACGAACACAAAAACAGGGATATCCCATTCCCTTAGCATCCTGTATAGGGTCCTGGTATGTGACTGTATCCCTTCCGAGCCGCTTATCACAAGAAGCGCGTAATCGAGCACAGGAAGCACCCTCTCGGTTTCCGCCGTAAAGTCGACGTGACCCGGAGTATCTATTAAAGTGACTTCGGTCTCAGCCTCATCGCCTGCCGAAGCCAAGGCCTCAGTTCTTCCCTGCCCGCCAATTGTGAAACGCGCTTGCTTTGAGAATATGGTGATGCCGCGGTTCCTCTCGATGGTGTTGTCATCGAGATATGCGTCGCCATGATCGACTCTTCCGGGCCTACGTATCTCGCCCGCAAGATAAAGCATGGCTTCCGAAAGAGTGGTCTTTCCCGCGTCTACATGCGCCAGTATTCCTATAGTCAGCTTCTTTTTTGCACTCATGGAACTACATTAACACATCGCTCTTGGAGCAGGCAAACATCTTTCTCTAAATCCGTGATTTTCAGTCGATGCAGGCTCTATTTCTGTTGCCACAGCACTTCCCCGCGATATACAATTAAAAATACAAAATATCGCGAAGCATTAATAATACGGAGAACGGCCATGGCAAACTCACAGACTACGGATCGCAAAAGGATCCCCGTACCCTCGCTTCCGGTTATACACGAAAAGCTGAAGATCTACGATGATCTCAGGCAGCTTCTTGACGGCAGCGTCGAAAAGTACGGTGAAAAAGACGCATTCATCATCAAGACAAAGCGCGAGACTAAAAAGTCGCCTGCCGAATACAGGCACGTCAGCTTTATAGAGCTCCGCAAAGAGATCGATCTACTGGGTGCAGCCTTTATGGCTGCCGGCTTCAAGGACAAGCGGCTTGCCATCATCGGCAAGAACCGCTACGAATGGGCCCTAGCTTATTACGCTCACATCTTTGGCCTCGGTGTAGTGATACCTCTCGACAAGGGTCTGCCTGCGGAGGAACTCGCCATGTCGCTTACCAAGGCGAAGGCCGACATCCTTGTCTTCGATAAAGACCAGCTAGGCCTCGTAGAATTTCTTAAAGAGCGCTCTGAATTCACGGACATGCAATATGTCTGCATGGACAGCATAGACGGATACGAGAACATCCCCGCCATGCTCGAAAAAGGCAAAGCCATGCCTGGCGAAAAGCTCGAAGAATACAGGGCCCTTCCTATCGACGGAAGAGCGATGTCGTTCATCATATTCACATCGGGCACTTCAGGGCTCGCCAAGGCTGTTATGCTGTCGCAGTACAACATCAGCTTCGACATCTGGGCCACAGTGGCGCCTGAAGATCTAAGAAGCTCCGACGTAAACATGGCGCTCCTGCCTTATCACCACACGTTCGGATCAACAAGCCTCAGCATGATGCTCTATACGGGCATGACGACATGCTACTGTGACGGCCTCAAATACATACAGAGAAACCTCGCCGAGTACAAAGTGAGTTTCTTTGTGGGCGTGCCTCTCATCATCGAGTCGATGTACAAAAAGATCATGAATGAGATCCAGAAGCAAGGCAAGATGGGTGCGTTCAGATTCGGTCTCAGGCTGTCCAAATTCCTCCTGAAGCTCCGCATAGATATCCGTAGGAAGATCTTCGCAGAGATATTGGACCAGCTCGGTGGCGGCATCAGATACCTCATCAGCGGGGCCTCGCCACTCGATGCCGACGTAGCGCGCGGCTTTATGGACCTCGGAGTAAAGATCATCCAGGGCTATGGCATGACTGAAAGCTCCCCTGTCCTCTCGGTTGAAAGCCCGATATATCCGTGCCCCGGCACTATTGGAAAAGCGATACCGGGCATACTCCTCATGATCGAAGATCCAAATGAGGAAGGCGTCGGTGAGCTTGTTGCAAAGGGCTCTAACGTGATGCTGGGCTATTATGAGAACGAAGAAGCTACTGCTGAGATCATGGAAGGCGGATGGCTACATACGGGCGATCTCGCGAGCCTCGATGCCAACGGCAACATAGTAATACGCGGCCGCAAGAAGAACGTGATAGTCCTCAAGAACGGCGAGAACGTGTACCCTGAGGAGCTCGAGATACCTGTCAGCGACCTTCCTTACGTCAGTGAGTGCATGGTCTACGGCGAGACAAAGGCAGACGACCCGAGAGACCCTGCCATCGCGATAAAGATCGTATACGATGCCAAGAAGATCAAGGATTCACGCGGCGCCGAGACTATGGAACAGATCGAAGCCACTGTCGAAGCGGATATAAATGAGATAAACGCGGCCATGCCTGCATTCAAGCGCATATCCCGCCGCTATCTGACTGAGGAGCCTATGGAAAAGACCACCACAGGCAAAGTAAAGAGATACAAGGTGAAGTTATGAGCATCAAAGAATACGCAAAGAAAATGATCGAAAGCGATCCTGTCTTCAAGGACATATCTGATCTCAAGGAGACTCTGTGGGTCAATGACAAATACCTCCCTTTCGAGCTGACTGACGCTGTGTGCCAGCTAGTGGTAACCGACGCAGATATAGCGGATGCCGAGGCAAGGCTCCAGAGATTCGCGCCATACATCAGGAAGTGCTTCCCTGAAACAGAGCCGGCTGAAGGGCTGATCGAGTCACCTCTCTCGGATATACCGAAGATGCAGAAGACGCTCGAAGAGACATACGGTGCAAGTATCCCGGGAAGGCTCCTCCTAAAAAGGGACAGCGACCTCGCCATAGCGGGCTCTGTAAAGGCCAGAGGCGGCATCTACGAAGTTCTGAAACACGCGGAAGACCTGGCGCTCGAAGCCGGGTTCATCACCGAAGATGACAACTATGAAAGATTCGCCGACGATGACATGAAGGAATTCTTCAGCCATTACACCGTGCAGGTGGGATCGACCGGCAACCTCGGCCTCTCGATAGGTATCATGAGCGCGTTTCTCGGCTTCAAAGTACGCGTGCATATGTCCGCCGATGCCAGGCAGTGGAAGAAGGATATGCTGAGGAGCAAGGGCGTCGAAGTCATAGAGTACGATGACGACTACTCAGCGGCCGTGCTCGAAGGACGCAGGCAGTCAGATCTCGATCCTTCAAGCTATTTTGTCGATGACGAGAACTCCCTCCCGCTTTTCCTCGGCTACGCCGTCGCAGCCTCGAGGCTCAAGAAGCAGTTCGAGGAGCGCAGTATAACGGTCGATGCTGATCACCCGCTGATCGTTTACATACCTTGCGGCGTTGGCGGAGCCCCGGGCGGTCTTTGCTATGGCCTAAAGAGGATATATAAGGACAACGTTCACGTATTCTTCTGCGAGCCTACGCTCTTCCCTTCCGTTCTGATCGGAATGGCTTCGGGCAAATACAACGAAGCCAATGTAAGCGACTTCGGCATCAGTGGAATGTCGGCAGCCGATGGCCTCGCCTGCGCAAGCCCATCAGGCCTCGTCACCAGGCTCGACAGCAATCTGGTATCCGGCGACTTTACCGTAAGAGACGCTGTGCTCTACGACTACATGCGTATGCTCATGGACACAGAGGACATATTCATCGAGCCATCGAGCTGCGCCGCCTTCAACGGGCCTTTAGGCCTGCTGAGTTTCGAGGCCGGCAAAGCCTATCTAAGCGCCCACGGACTTGATGCGGATAAACTCGCCAATGCTACCCAGATATGCTGGGCTACCGGTGGCAGGCTCGTCCCTGAAGACATCCGCGAGGAGTATGTGAACACTCACCTCGATTAGGCGCATAAAACACGCGATGCAAAGTTCAAGCTCGCAAGCATAATATCAATTGAAAAATACTTATCGAAAACGTTTTCGATACGTGCTATAATCGTAACTGTATGAAGGCGACTTCATATGGTTACGGTTTTTTTAACCACTAAGTTGCGAATTTTTATAAAGGGGGAACATTATGTGGGATAGAAAAGAACTAAAAGCTAAAGGTAAAGCGGCATACAGAGCCAACCGCCTCATGTGCATCATCGCGGCTCTTTTACTTGCTCTCGTTTCGGGAGCTGCAGCCGGCGGAGCTTCTGCCGGTCAGAGTCTCAACGCAGTCGATAATCACAACGACAGTGTCATAGAAGATTATGATTATGATTATGACTATGATTACGATGACATGTACGATGATGACTTTGATGTTGACGGGGAATATGAAGACATTGATGATATCGACGACATCGAAGATGTACCGGAGCTGTCCGGGGATTCATCCCTCCCGCCGATCTTTGGTATAGCCCTTCTCATTGTCTTCCTGGTGATATTAGCGATAGGTTTGGCTATCAGCGCGTTCCTGTTCAATCCGCTCAAGGTGGGACTCCAGAAATTCTTCCTGGATAACGCAAACGATCCTAAGACCGGACTCAACAAGAACAACATCGGTGTCGCATTCAACAACGGCAATTACATGAAAGTCGTCGGCTCGATGTTCTCGACCGATATCTTCACTATACTTTGGTCGATGCTGTTTATTATACCGGGCATCTACAAAGCATACTGCTGGAGAATGGTGCCATACATCGTAAGCGAGAACCCAACTATCTCCGGTAAAGAGGCCAGAGCTATCTCAACAAAGATGATGGATGGAAACAAGTGGGCAGCATTCGTGCTCGATCTTTCGTTCTTAGGTTGGTTGCTTCTCGGAGTCTTGACACTCAACATCCTCAATCTGGTATTCACAAATCCGTACATCTACGCGACGGATGCTGAGCTCTACCTGACACTGAGCGGCAGACCAACATCATTCGGCGGCCAGACTGAGCCTGAAGTTCAGTTCGGTGCAGACGATCCTGAAGTTTATGCCGACCCTGTTGTCGAAGTCGATCCTGTCGTTCAGGTCGACCACGCTGCTCCTACTGAGCCTGTTGAGCAGATCGTCAAGGATGATCCGGCGCAGAAAGAACCAGAGGAAGTTATAATCGAATTCGATCAGGAAGGCACCAACGAATAGTTGAAGCTTCTAGAAATGATTACGACCTAAAAAAGTTGAGTGGAATGTCCAAGTCACGGACAAACCACTCAATTTTTATGCCTTCTCTTCACCACGTCAGCGGAGTTATATGGTTATGTGCTTTTCATGGCTGTTTCCATATAACTCTTCTCTCCGATTCGCCTTCGCCATGGCATCGGAGTTATATGGTTATGCGCGTTTCAATGCTGTTTCCATATAACTCTTCTCTCCGATTCGCCTTCGCGATGGCAGCAGAGTTATACGGTTATGTGCTTTTCACGGCTGTTTCCATATAACCCTTTTCTTTGATTCGCCCTCGCGATGGCAGTGGAGTTATATGGGTATGCGCTTTTCAATGCTGTTTCCATATAACTCTTCTAATTTTCAAAAAACTCCGAAGCGTTATCGTAGCATATCCGCTTGACGATGCCGCCAAGAGTATCTATATCCTCGGGATACATCCCCTCTTGCACCAGCCTGCCGATCTTCCGGCAGAGTATGCGGCGGTAGTATTCGTGCCTTACAAACGAGGAGAACGACCGTGAGTCCGTCAGCATCCCTACCGAAGCCGCCAGAGCGCCCGTCTCCATCAATTCGTCTATCTGGGCCTCTATCCCGCGTATTGTGTCATTGAACCACCAGGCCGCTCCGTACTGCACGCGCGGAGCGAAGTTACCTGCCATCGTCGAGAAAACGGTGTTGTCACGGTGTTGTCAGCAGGATCAAGGTTATAGATTATTGTCTTAGGCAGATGCCCAGCCTCTTCGAGGTCCCCCAGGAACGCCGCTATATCATAAGGGTTGGCCGATTTACCGACACTGTCTCCTCCGGCGTCAGCGCCTATAGTCCCGGAAAGCCTTGGGGAATTATTGCGGATAGCCCCGTAATGGAGCTGCATCACTATGCCGCGCTCTGTGTAAGCCTTGCCGAGCGCTCTCATCCTCTTCGCAAGCTCGGGATCATCCCTGTACTGGAACAGGCTTGGCCCGTGATCGGATATGATGCAGCCGTTCTCGCAGAAATGATCGAGCGCCCTCTCAAGAGCGGTATCGATGTCATCCGCGCTATACTTCCTCATCAGTTCACGCGTGGCCTCTCCACCCGGATTCGCAAGATATCTGTCGGGTCTGAACGATGGGCATACTTTGAAGCCTATGCTATCGTCCTCCGCGATCATCCTGTGCCACTCAAGATCGTCGGCAGGATCATCCGTAGTGCATATGAATCTGACATCCATCTTGCCTAGAAGCGACACGGCATCAAAGCCGTCATAGAAGCGACACGGCATCAAAGCCGTCACCCTGCATCAGTTCCGCTGTCTCGTCCCAGATAAGCTTAGCGTTCTCCGGGCAAAGCGGATCGTTGATGCCAAAGTACCTTTCGAGTTCGAGATGCGTCCAGTGATACAGAGGGCTTCCTACCAAGTGCGGAAGCACCTTCGCCCACGCCTCAAACTTCTCATATGGCTCGGCGTCACCGGTGATATATCTTTCGTCCACGCCATTTGCGCGCATGGCCCTCCACTTGTAGTGGTCGTTCTCGAGCCATAGCTCAGCCAGGTCTTTAAAGCGCCTGTGCTCAGCTATATCCTTTGGCGAAAGATGGTTGTGGTAATCGAATATAGGCTGATCTTCAGCATATTCGTGGAAAAGCCTCCTCGCTATCTCGGTGTCCAGCAAAAAATCGTCGTCGATAAACTTGCTCATGACTCAAACCTCGTCTTGTCTATCCATAACCCAAGTGCCGGGTTCGGTATGAAGAATATGGTCTCCCCATCCACGTCGTTGAATCCGTAGTCCAGCACGGCCGGGTCGTATTTCCTGATCATCTCATCGATGTCGGCCGATTCGTATCCGACGCCCTCTATCTCAGCGCGGTAGATATCTTTCACGGCATATGTGATGCTGAATCTTCCGTCGGAAGAGCCGTGTATAAGGTGGGCAGCAGAGCTCATGTTCTCTCTGAGGTCACTGTTTTCGGGTTTACCGAATTCCTCGAGCACCTTGTCCCTGCCCTTGTATCCGTATTTTACTATCAGCTTGTCGGTTTCGCGGTCTTCGCCAAATCTCTCAAAGCCCGGAGCCAGAACGATAAGCTCTCCTCCGTCGGCGATCATCATGCGCGTGCGATACACCGCTTTGTTGCCGAGCCACGTGGACTTGAACTCCATCGGATCGAGATACACCACGCATTTGGAGACAGGCTCCTGAATGAAATATATATTCATCTTCTGCGCCAGTGCGACAGCCTCTTTGAAGCATTCGCGGTCCGTTCCAATGAAAAGCCCGTGAGTATGTATGTCGATGTTCTCAGCGGAAGTGACCGTGAGCATCCAGAGTATAGGCTTATCACTCAGGAAGTGTTCGAGCGCGTAGTCGAAAATCTTCCTGACAGGCGTGTTGTCACGCCCCATCATTCGTTCCATGCCATACACAGCGCCTATCATGTGGGACTTATTGATCATGTCGCTCCCGCCAGCGCCCACGAAGATGTTCTTCGAGTGGTTGGACATACCTATGACTTCGTGAGGAACTACCTGCCCCGGGCTGATGATAAGATCGTAGCTATCATCCATTATCCGCCTGTTGACCTCAGCCATGACAGGCTCATTCCAAAGGCCATCCGTTATCTCGCTTATATATTCAGCAGGAATTTCTCCGATCTTTTCCACGTCATTTCGCCAGTCGTGAACGATCATCTTCTCGTATGGAATGCCTGCAAACATCAGCTCCCATTGCTCTCTGGTGACAGGAACGTGAGTGCCCAGCGCCGGCATGATGTCCACATCGACACCTCGCTCGGTTAGCGTATGGTAACAGATAAAAGTTATCTGTCCGGCATTGGAATGATACCTTGTGAAGTCCGGTGGAAGTATAAGAACACGCTTTAAATCAAGGCCTTCCAGCGATCCACAGACCGCGTCCATGATCTCCCCTGTGCTGAGGCCCTCATAATGCTCGGCTACTTTATATATCTTGCGTCCGCGAATATCCTCTGCTGTCATATCGTTTTATACTCCGGAATAAGCGTTGAAGCCACCGTCGATCGGAAGCACTACTCCTGTCATAAAGCCTGAGCAATTATCGTCGCAAAGGAATAGCACCGCGCCGGTCAGTTCCTCAGGCTTGCCGAAGCGTCCCATCGGTGTCTGGCTCAGTATCTTTTCGGTGCGAGCTGTCGGTGTGCCGTCTTCGTTCCACAGAAGAGCTGCATTCTGCTCGGTCGAGAAAAAGCCCGGAGCTATCGCGTTGCATCTGATGCCTGTCTTGGCAAAATGCACAGCGAGCCACTCCGTGAAATTGCTAACACCCGACTTGGCCGCGCTGTATGCCGGTATCTTGGTAAGCGGAGTAAACGCGTTCATCGAGCTTATATTTATGATACAGCCGCATCCGGCCTCTGCCATGTCGCGTGCAAATTCCTGTGTCGGGATGAACGTGCCGAGTATATTAAGTGAAAAGACATCCGAAAAATCGCCTGCACCCAGGTCGAAAAAGCTCTTCTTTCCTGGGTCGTTTAAAGTGTCCATCGAGAAGAATTCATCATCAGACGTCGCTCCCGGCTTGTTACCGCCTGCGCCGTTTATAAGTATGTCACATTTGCCATATGCATCAAGCACCTTTTTGTGTGCCTCCTCGACAGCAGCCCTGTCGGTCACATCGGCACATACGCCCATGGCCTCGCCCCCTGCCGCCTTTATCTCTTCGGCGAGAGCTTCACACTTGCTGAGAGTCCTTCCGAGTATGGCGACCTTGGCGCCGCATTCGGCAAGAGCACTGCAAAACTCAGAGCACAGCACACCCGCGCCACCTGTTACCACGGCAGTTTTGCTGCTAAGATCCGGTTTGAATGGAAGATCCATATCTGTTCTCCTTCAGTAATCGATTAAGCGTTATATCCGCTCGACGCTGTATCGCCGCCGTGGCCCGTCCAGTTAGTATGGAAGGCTTCGCCGCGCGGCCTGTCATTGCGTTCGTATGTATGAGCCCCGAAATAATCCCTCTGAGCCTGCAAAAGATTCGCAGGTAGATTATCTGTAGTGTACCCGTCAAACCATGTCAGAGCCGAAGAAAAGGCAGGTACGGGTATGCCTGCGCTCACGGCATATGCCACTACTTCGCGCCATGAAGCTACTAGGTCTTTCATCACGCCGCTGAAATACTCGTCCATAAGTATGTTCTCGAGCGCGGGGTCTTTGTCGAAAGCCTCTCTTATCTTGCCGAGGAAGGCGCTTCTTATGATGCAGCCGCCTCGCCACATAAGAGCGATGCCTCCGTAATTGAGGTCCCATCCGTATGTAGCGGCAGCAGATCTCATAAGCGAAAAGCCCTGCGCGTACGACACTATCTTGCTGGCGTAAAGAGCCTTGCGTATAGCCTCGATGAACGCTTCCCTGTCCCCTTCGAAAGCGGGGATCTCGCGCTGGTAAAGTGAAGATGCTCTGACTCTCTCGTCTTTAGCTGCGCTTAGGCAGCGGGCGAACACCGCTTCGGTTATTAGGGTAAGCGGCACGCCTTCATCCAGCGCGGATATGGCCGTCCACTTGCCGGTGCCCTTCTGGCCCGCTTTGTCCAGTATATGATCGAGAGTCGCCTCTCCGTTCCCATCTTTATATCCGAGAATGTCTCTTGTGATCTCAATGAGATAGCTGTCGAGCTCGGTCTCGTTCCAGGCAGCGAAGACATCGTGCATCTCTTCGTTGGACATGCCAAGGCCGTCTCTCATCAGCTGGTAGGCCTCGCATATGAGCTGCATATCGCCATACTCGATGCCGTTATGCACCATCTTTACGAAGTGGCCAGCGCCGTTTTCGCCTACCCATTCGCAGCATATATCTCCGTTCTCTGCCCTGGCGCTTATCGCGCGGAATATAGGGCCGACATACTGCCACGCCTCAGGCGATCCGCCCGGCATCATCGAAGGGCCCTTTAGAGCGCCTTCTTCTCCGCCCGAGACACCTGTGCCTACATAGAGAAGGCCTTTGCTTTCGACGTATTTAGTCCTTCTGATGGTATCCGGGAAGTGGCTGTTTCCACCGTCGATTATGATGTCACCGGGCTCTAGCACTTCAAGGAGCTTATCGATGAAGTCATCGACAGCCTGCCCGGCTCTTACCATAAGGAACACTTTTCTCGGCGCCTTGAGGCTGTCCTTAAGGCCTTCAAGACTGTGGCAGCCGATTATGTTCTTCCCGGCTGCCCTTCCCGAAATAAATCTGTCCACCTTCTCCACTGTGCGGTTGTATACAGCGACAGTGAAGCCCTTGGATTCCATATTCATTACCAGGTTCTCGCCCATAACAGCGAGCCCTATAAGCCCTATATCTGCTTTTCCGTGTAAGTCGTTCGCAATATTAGCGTTGGTCATCTGTCGTTACTGAATCTCTCTTTCTCTTTCTATTCCTGTCTCTTTTATCTCTATCTCTGGACTCTTGCGTTGCCCGCGTATATGTCCCATATCTGCTTTTCGTCTGCAGGCTCGGCATAGTCATTGATGCCCGACACTGCAAGAGCTCCGCTTGCCCAGCCAAACTGGAGCCATTTCTCAGGTTCCCATTCGCTCAGGACTCCGTACAGGAGGCCGCCCGAGAATCCGTCGCCTCCGCCTATCCTGTCAAGGACAGGGACCTTGCGAGGCTCCTCGACGTACCATTCGCCTCCTGCATACAGTATGGCGCCCCAGAGATGCTTTTCGGCTGTTATCACCTGTCTCAGGGTGGTCGCATAGGCTATGGCGTCAGGATATTTCTCCTTTACCTGCCCGATCATGGCCTTGAAACTGTCTATCTTGGATCCGAGATCTTTGCCGCCTGCCTCAGGGCCCTTGAACCCGAGGCACAGCTGGAAGTCCTCTTCATTTCCGATGAGTATATCCGCCAAGGATGCGATCTCGCTGAACGCTGAAGAGAGCTCTGCCTCGCGCCCTTCCCAGAAGCTGGCTCTGTAGTTGAGGTCGAAGCTGACGAGGGTGCCGTGTTCTTTAGAAGCCCTGGCCATTTTGAGGCAGCAGTCTGTAGTCTTTGGGCTCATCGAGGCTATAAGGCCTGAGATATGCAATATCGCTACTCCATCCTGCCCGAATATGCGGTCTGTATCGAAGTCGTCAGCGGAGATGGTAGCGCCTACCTCACCGCTTCGGTCGTTCCACACTCTCGGCGCCCGAAGGCCTGAGCCCTGATCCGCTATGTTGAACTGATGGCGGTAACCCCAAGGCCCGCCCTGAGGCACTTCAGCGCCAACGTACGATATGTTTCTCTTTCTAAGCTCGCGCTTTATAAACTCCGCTATAGGGCTGCCCTCGACGAATCTGGTCATTGCAAGGCATTCACGCCCGAGGCTCGACGCTATATTCAGCACATTAGTCTCGGCGCTGGTCGCCTGCATGTAGAACTGATTGCTGTTTTGCACGGCCATGCGGTCCGCCGGTGTGATGCGCACACCCATACTTGTCACACAGGCAATGGCATAGCGCCTATCTTTTTTCACTGCCTGTTTCTCCATAATCGTCTTCTCCTCTATCCGCTGCTATTTATCCCGTTAAACGCGCTGATGTACGAATGCCTCAAATTCGTCCACTTCTTCCTGAGTGTCAAGAAGCGCGGTGTACATCTGATTGCCCATCGCTCCCGAGAGCACGTCAGGCATGCGCTCGCACATTTTCATCCTGTTTCCATATCTATCGAGCACCTCATCGTGGCTGTGAGCATACTGATGGATGTCCCTTCTCGAGGCATACGCGCAGAACCTGTCACCGCCGATCTCAGGCAGGCGGCGCTCATTGAACGCTACCATCTCAGCCCATATCTCGTAGACGTCGGTGTTATGCGAGAAGTTCATCATATCCGGCGTATATCCTCCTGCCGGTCTCATATTGACTTCAAGCCCAACGAAGTCACCGACTTCGCCGAGATTCTTCCTCGCCTCTGTAAGGCGGAAGAACTCGAAGTGCACGAATCTGCTCTTGACCTTGAATGCCTTAAGAGCTGCGCGTCCGTACTCGCGAAGCTGCGCCGGCACCTCAGGAAGTGTGTAATATGTAAGATCTATCCCCTTGTTGACAAGATCCGCGATCGATGGCGGGAACCAGTTTGAGCTCTCAAAGAGTACCTCGCCCTCAGCCGTGCAGATGGCGTCATAGGAATAAATATTTCCGTATACGAATTCTTCCATCACATATGGATGTTCAGGAAGGTTGCCATAGAACCACTCGAGATCTGATTCGTTTTCGAGCTTCCATGTGTCTGCGGCGCCGACTCCTACGTCTGGCTTTACGATGACCGGAAAACCACCGATCTCATCGAGGAACTCCCTCGCCGCTTCGATGTCCGTTACCTTGTGGTTGCGTGCGGTAGGAATGCCGGCCTGCATGTAGAATGGCTTCATTGCGGATTTGCTCTTCCACATCGCGAGTTCTTCGGGCTGCACGCCTGTCGAGATATTGAAATCCTCTCTCAGCTTCGCGTCTTGCTCGAGCCAGTACTCGGTGTTGGATTCAAGCCAGTCTATCTTGCCGTGCTTGAACGCCAGATAAGCTACCGCGCGGTACATCTGGTCGTAGTCTTCCATATTGTCTACTTTGTAGTATTCGGTCAAAGCTTCCTTAAGCGGTTCTTCGAGCGAATCATACGGTGCGTCCCCTATACCCAGCACATTGATGCCGTTCCTCTTGAGCCTGTCGCAAAACTGCCAGTACGTATGAGGAAAATTCGGCGAAACAAAGATAAAGTTCATCGCTTTTGTCCTTTCTTTAATCGTTAGATATCC
>CADAUB010000051.1 GCA_902790965.1 uncultured Eubacteriales bacterium
GATCGGATATGTCTTCTCCTTGCCAAGAGTCTTGTACATGAAAGGCACAGCAATCGCTTTAGCCGGGCTAGGGATCGCCAGCTTGCGGGTATATCCCAGGAATACGCTTTCGTGTCTGGCCTCGTCACTTGCCAGCCTCAGGAAAGCCTTCCTGTTTGCCACTTTCTGAAATCAGCCCGCATATCACATGCAGAACCGTATGTTACTTGCGTATATCTGTTGTCTATACCGTAATAATAGCCATTCCGGGCACTGTAGTCAAAGCATCTCCCTGTGCATCCTAAAGGCGTCACTCACTGAGCATTTGACATCGCTATCCCCTCTCTACTTCTACCGTTTCGATACCTGATGCTACGTTTTACGCGTTCAGTTTAGCGGACATCCTGCGCACTCTCTCCGCGTTGATCTCAAGCTGCTCTCTGGTAAGAGTGCCGCCTCTGAGAGCGTCCATCACGCTGTCGTAGTCACCCTGACAACCCGGCATAAACAGGTCTCCGCCTGCAGCTGCTACGCGCGCGGCATCTGCCTTGCCATACCAGCTTCCACGATTCGTTACCTTGATGACCCAGTCTGTCATGACTATGCCTTCAAATCCGCATTCTGCTCTCAGATAGCCTTCTGTGAGTGGTCTGCTCTCGGATGAATGGATCCCGTTGATCAGATTGTATGAAGTCATAAGTGAAAGAGGATTAGCCTCTTCAATGCAAATACGGAAACCTTTCAGATAGATCTCACGAAGAGCTCTCTCGCTTACAAGGCTGTTGTTGTAATAACGGTTGAGCTCGCAGTTGTTTGCTGCGAAATGCTTGATGGTAACGGCCTTGCCTGGATGCGCCTGCACACCGCGGGTAATGGCTGCTGCCATTTTTCCGCTGATGAGAGGATCCTCGCTATAGTACTCGAAGTTGCGTCCGCAAAGGATGCTTCTGTGTATGTTAAGAGCCGGAGCCAGCCAGAGATGGACACCAAATCTTTCCATCTCATCGCCAATGATGTCTCCGCAGACCTCAGCGAGTTCTGTATTCCAGGACTGTGCTATCGCTGTGCCGATCGGAATGGCAGTGCAATACTGGTGCTTTATTTCCGTACCCTTCTTTGGCTTTTTCCCTGAAGTCAGAAGCAGTGCCATTATGCGGGCCGGAGTGCTCAGCACGTCGAGTATGCTGCGAGGTATCGCTCCGCTTCCGCCAATCGTATGCGCTCCTTTTTCATCTGTGTAATAATCCTTAGATATCCTAAGTCCCGCAGGGCCATCGGCCATTACCATAGCCTTGATGCCTCTATCGGCAAACTTCGATGTAGTCTCTCCTGCCGCTCCGGCAACATTAGCAGATGCGTTGCCAATGATGGAAAGGAGTCCGCCCTTACCGGAGAATCTTCCGATCTGCATGTATGCGAGTTCCTCATCGCTCATTGACTTTATGACAGGATCTATGTCCATTGACTTTTCATCGTAGGATATCTCTTCGCATATGAAAGCAGCCGGATCGAGCGCCAGTTTTGGCACTGCGCTAAGATCTTCGTCCTTTATCACCCTTTCATATACGGTATCTTCGAAGCCAGGATCGATCGCGACAGGCGTAACTTTCCTGACGCAAACGTCCTCTGAAAGAGTCAGCACAGCAGCAGGCACCGTATGCTCGCTGTCAGCGCCAACGCGTACTACATATTCACCTGCTTCCAATACATAAGCCTGCTTGGCCTCATCATACGAAGCTATGCTTGCCGCGTCGAAAGAAGCAGTGATCTCCTCACTAGCTCCTGGTTTGATCGTCTGTGTCTTAGCGAAGCTGGCGAGATCCTGCCATGGCTTTCTGAGTTCCTTTTCCGGCGCGGTCACGTATACCTGCAGTACTTCTTTGCCGGAGTATTCTCCGCAATTCTTGATACTTGCTTTTACATTTACTGTGCTGCCGCTTACTGTGACTTCAGCGCCCGAGAACGAGAAGTCTGTATAAGAAAGACCATATCCGAACGGGAACAGTGGCTTCTTGCCTACAGTGTCGAACCAGCGGTAGCCTACATAGACGCCCTCGCTATAAAAAGTGCGATCCACATCGCCAAGGACAACTTCTTCACAGTAATCGCTTGCAGCTGCCCATGTCGTTGCCAGCTTTCCTGATGGGCTTGCCTTTCCAAGCAGCACGTCCGCAAGAGCGTTGCCCATTTCAGAGCCGAGCTGCGACATCAGGAGTATATTCTTTACATCCTTTACCGGCGTAAGATCTACCGGCCCGCCCGTATTGAGGACGAGCATGAACTTTTTATATCTTTCGTTGAGGGCAAGGATGTCTTTCTTCTCTGTCTCAGTAAGAAGCACATCTCCGGGCTTCACCTTTCTGTCTGCTCCTTCTCCCGAGGTTCTCGAGAGCACGTATATAGCAGCGTCCGCGCCAAAGTCCAGCGGAAGGTCGTAATCGGTCTCTGCCATTATTGCTCCCATTGTGTGATTGATGAGGCCGTCTCCTTCTTCCCTGGCTTCTCTCTTGATCTCTTTTACGAACGCTTTCTTTGCCTCAACTCTGTGCTTATCGTAGCGGTCGAGCCAGCTTGAAGTGACGATGTCAAAGCCCGCTGCCAAGAGTCCTTCTTCGACATTTATAGTTACGTGTGCATTGACTTCGCCTGAGCCAGTGCCGCCCCTTACGCTATGCCTTATGCCGTTACCGTAAGCTGCAAGTGGGCAAGGTCCACTGAGTGGGAACTCCCCATCCTTCTTCAGTAAAACCATGCACTCAGGAAGCATCTCTCTTACCTTTGCCAGATGCTCTTTTTCATAATCGTATAATTCCATGCTGCCCTCCGTATTGCGATATATCTTTGGTCAGTTTTGTCTGAATTAATAATATTTATGACGAGTGTGTAATGCTACACTTTTTTCAAATTTGAGCTTTTGAAACAAATCAAAACAATCAGGTAGAGCTTGATGCAGATACTGGCCTGATTGTCTTTTTGGCATGGCTAATATAGAATAATCGCATGAAACAAAGCATATGAGATGATGTGCTTTGGGAAAGGATTACATCATGAAAAAAGTTGCAAAATTCTTACTTGGCCTTATCGGTCTCACCGCTGTATGCCATGTATGCGAGTGGTTCATTATAGGGCGCAAGGTAGCTGCACAGGCAAGCATTCCTATCAAAGTAGCGCTGCCTAATTGCCTGCTTCGCGGATTTCTCTGGTGGAAGCCGATCAAGAAAAAACTCTAGCAATAGAAGCAAAATAACAAATGAGCCCATTTCGGGCTCATTTAGTTTGCATTTACCATGCGTTTCCATCTTCTATGACTTCGAATTCCGGCGCAGTCATACCTTCACCACCTGATAACCGATGTCTTCGGTGATACGCTTTGAACGCAATATTCCTGAGGCTCTACGGAAATATCTGTAGTTACAGCGACCCTCCCTATGTACGAGCATTGATTTACGACAAGAATTTGATTATTTCATTCACAGTCTTAGTCTGTTGCTCATCGGCAGTAATGTCTGCCTCCCCATCGCCTCTTTGAGCGCCATAATTACCAAAGCCGGAGTGGTTACCCCCTTCGATCACCACTTCGACGCTGTCCTTTGGCCAGTTCACTTTTGATTCCTTGTATACATCTATCTCGAGGCAGTTATCTTTTGTCCCATATATACTGAGTAGCCTTACCCTATCCGGAATCTTCTCTGTAGGGTATGCTGCGAGCAAAATGACACCATCTGCATTATCCGGTTTTTCGCTGCAGTAATTCGCAGCGACTGCGCCTCCCAGTGAGTGTCCCATTATATACCAATGATCATAATCATGCTCGCTCATCAATTTGTCAGGTGCGTTCCCGTCCGCCATTGCCATATTAAGAGGCGGCGCGATCAGGTAACAGTCAACGCCGGCCTCGGCAAGTTTAAACATAAGTGGCGCGTATGCCTTTTCATCGACCTTTGCTCCCGGGAAAAAGGCTATGGCGTTCTCGTTGCCAGGTCCATCAAAGCAGTAGCCCTCGTCATTTTGCTTTACTTCCACCGAACCACTGCTGCGGAGGTAGTCTTTCGCAGAATTATCAGGGTGATAATATATCGAGAAATAAACGATACCGACAGCAATGATCAGCCCAAAGCTTATTGCTGCCGACATCATTATCTTATGTTTGATCTTTCGCTTTGATTTTGAGGATATCAGCTGCGTGATCAACCATCCCGAAGCTACACAGATCAATATAGCTATTACAGTCAAAATCACATACTTCATTTCAAATTCTCGAGTCTCTCGTGCATATCACCAGAATACCATTTGCACAAGCACTATCTTACTCTTTACTGTTTGCCTCCATCCTCGCGTAGATCATGTCTTTGATCTCTTCTCGATCCTCATGCTCGAGTGAGTCTACGCCGTACATTCCAGCAAGATTTTCCATATGATGTCTGAATTCATGTCTTACGATTTCTCTCAGCTTATCTTTAAGCTGTTCATCTGTCATCCAGGTGCATGTACGAGCAAATGATCCATAGTAAATAGTGATCTTATTGCCTTGTCCAGATTTACTGTACTCACCCATTATCACCATATCACCGTTCTCAGCATATGGTGATGGTTTGTATTCCTCGGACAGATGGACCCCATGATGAAGCTCCCTGAAAAAATCATCAGGCAGTTCCTCGCACACTTCATTCAGCATTTCGTAAAACCTATCTATATCGACCATCAGAAATCTCTCTTTTTACAAGTTATTGAATTACCACAATTATAGCATGCGCTGACGTAACACGCCCCTAAGACAGCGTTTCCTTTTGAAAACAAAAGCGCACTTGAGTCTGCCTTCTTACCTAAGTACAATTTTGAGCATCCTGTTTGTATTGCAAAACGCTTGCAAATGTATTACATTGATGTTGGAGGTAAAAGACATGAAAAACACAACAGTAAGTGCAAGAGTAGAAAGCGATATCAAGATCCAGGCAGAAGATATTTTGCAGAAATTAGGAATTCCCGTATCTGTTGTGATCAATTCTCTATATAGACAAATCATTTATAGGAATGGAATCCCTTTTTCGTTAACTGTCCCTCAAACACCTAAAACGATTGACACGATGACTGAATCCGAACTGGAAACGAAGCTGCATCACAGCTACGAACAGGCCCTCGCCGGTCAAGGACGTCCATTTGCAGAAGTCTTTGAAGACCTTGAAGGGAGCTTGAAATAATCATGAAGGTCTACAAAGTTATGATCACGCCTGATGCCGAGTCCGATCTGGTAGAACTCAAAGACTATATTACATTTGAGCTTCTTTCTCCCGGTACGGCTTTGGCTTACATACAAGAAATAAAAACAGAGATAGCAAAACTTGAATACCTTGCCCCAAGCATTGCTCCAGTACAAGAAAAGCCTTTCAAATCAATGGAGATACGCAAGATTGTCGCAAACAACTTCTATGTGTACTACTGGATCAACGAAAACACGGATACGGTTTTCGTGCTCAATATTATTTACAAGCGGCGCGACCAACTAAAAGCGCTCAAGCATCTCTTATCCGAATAAAAAGGATGTCACACTCAAGGCTACGATGAAGGCAAACGAAGAGCATCCATCCTCTCATGCATATCCTTGTATATCTGTCTGACATCCCGGATATCTTCGGAGTAGATGCCACCGATGAAGCCGTAGTGATCCTGATCGAACTCAGGAAGGATGTTCCACACTCCAGGCTGCGCTGCCCCAGTCCCGGAATACTCGGTGTGTTCATCATATACGCGGTTTCCCGAAGCATCCAGGTGATATGGACAATACGCGGATACTACATTGACGAGGCCATCATTAGGCTGCCACTCCTCGTCAAGGCTCTGCTTCGGAACAGTGAATGTCTCTTTGGCATCGCCATACCCTACCGAATAGCTGCCAGGTGTTTGTCCTGAGAACCCGCCTATCGCTATCGCCCTGCCTTTGAGGTAGCGGCTCATCTTATCCGTCGGCACGCTAGCCCCTGATGCATCCTTTGAAGTTCGGCATCCGTAATAGCAGAAGTAGTAAACATTAGGCTGCAGTTCTATCCCGGAATTCATAGCGCACGCCCTATCCACAAGCATGTCGTTTACTGCGCTGTCGCAGTGTTCATAGAAACCAACCTTATCCATCGCCTCGGTAGCGCTCTGCTCGGTGGTATTCTCATCCGATTCTATCCCGAACTGATCCAGATAGGCGTCGTAGCCTGCTGACTGCCTGGAAATACTCGAATCGTCTTCTTCCTTAGCAGGTATATTCAGGAAATCCGCCCCGTTGCTTGGAGATGCGATTATTGAAAGCGAGAATACCATGCCAGTGTTCCCGCCTTTAAAGAGAGGACTGGTATCTTCGCCTGTGGCTGCGATCTCCTCGGATGACCCGTCAGCAAGGAGATCAAGCAATACCCTTGCGGTGGTACCACCGAAGCTGTGGCCTACGAGATTGACCGGGTGCTCATTGTCCCAGGTAAAATCCGGGATCAGCGCCCTGCCGCTGTAGTCGCGGCCAAAGCGTTCATGCCCGCACTTTTTGCTGTGTGCCTCACCATAATCTACTCTGGTGCCGGTGATCTCAGCATAGACTTCGCAGGCTCTGTCCCACGCGCTCGAATGCGGACCAACAGACGGCATATATACATCCTGGCCCCAGCGGTCAAACATCTTCTTTACATCCTCGGCCTGCGTCAAACCCCAATACGGGATGCTTTTATATTTCTCATCGTACTCGCCCCAGCCACTGTAACCGTGGACGAATACCGAAGGTATGTCCGCCCCCGTCGCAGGGCGCAGAAAATGATAACCGCCTGCGGCGACGATACAAACCAGCGATATTACCAATGCGATACGAAAAAACTTCTTCATCGGTCTCAGAATACCATTTGCACAAGCACCATGTATAGCACCGTGCCGATAACAACGCTCAGTATAGAGTTGCGCTTCCAGAGGTATGTAAGTACCACGACCGCCAGCGATATTATCTCGGGCAGCGCGTGAGGTGATTCGAGCACCTGCACATCCTTAAGGCAGTAGACGATAAGCAGTCCCATAGCGGTGTAAGGCACCACTCTTCCGAGGTACAGAATATAATCCGGCACTTTCTCTCCCCTGCCAAATATGAGGACAGGCAGTATCCTGGTCGCCAGGGTCATAAGGCCCATAACTAGTATGATGATCATCGCATGTTTGTAATCAATCATTTACGGCACCGCCTTCCTGCTCTATCTTTCCCCTCATCAGGGTAAGCGTAGCGATTATGATGACCATCGCCGGGATCAGGAAGATCTCCGGTCCGAATATCAGGCGGCACAGGAGCGTCGCGGCCACTCCTGTGATCGCCGGTATATGGTTCTTCGAGCTTATCCACTGCTCCACGAAAACCGTGGTAAAAAGCGCAGTCATCGCGAAATCGATCCCAGTAGAATTGAAAGTCAGAGCTGTACCAAGCCAACCGCCGAGAACGGAGCCGATCACCCACGCGCTTTGATCGAAAAGCGTGACAAGAAGGCGATATGCGCTGATGTTCACTCCGGCAGGCTGATCATCTCTACTCAGCATCGCATATGTCTCGTCGCAAAGAGCATAGAAAAGATACCACTTCCTTTTACCTTCAGTGCGGTATCTTCCGATCATCGAAATGCTGAAGAAAATATGCCTCGCAGCTACCATCAGCGCGGTCACTGCCGCCATGATGATAGATCCGCTCCCGAGCATCGAGATGCTGACAAACTGGACCGTGCCACTGAATATGATGAGTCCTGACGCGAAAGACCATACCGGGCCGAATCCGTTTTTCTGCATAAGCAGTCCGTATCCGATACCCAGAACAACGAACGTCACCATTATTGGAAGTGATGTTTTGAAAGCCGCCTTCACATCGGTCTTGGTTATCTTGCCCAAGTGTTTACCTCCACACAAACGATGAGCTGCCTCTAGTCCAGACGTCCCATTCTACCACTTGGCGAATGAATCCGATATATGTTTTGTCATACTCTTTATAGATAGATGAATTTTGCAAATAAAAAACTGCGCCGAAGCCTTTGCACGGGTTCTTTCCGTAGCCGGTCTGCAGATAGTGCAGTATCTTCTCGACCCTACCTCGATCTCTCGCCGCGATATGCGTAACGACGTAAACGTCTTCATGCAGACGGTCATGAGCGAGACTCCTCTCGACGCCTCGCTCGTAGACTTCGAAGACGATGAAAGCTGGTAAAACATATCGGGCTATAGGGCTACTGTGGTAGAATGCAATTGAGAGGTATATCTCGCGGGGATTCAGGAGGCCCAAGTATAAAAGAGGTGGAGAGATAGAGAGTTAGAGATAACGAGAGAGGGTGATACTATGGCGCATAGACCTAATATTTTAAAGTTAGCCACAAAGATCAGTCTTGAAAGTCTGACTTACACCGGCATCACTTACAACGACCCCGAGTACAAGATCCTGGAGCCTATAGTAGACGATGACATGTGCGAGATCATGCTGCACATGAGGCTCAATACAAGCAGGACTCCTGAGGAGATCGCTCGAAGGGCTAAGAAAGACATCGAGTTCACGCAGAAACAACTGGACAAGCTCCAGGTAGCAGGCGTGGTACGTGCCCGCATGGACGGCGGGAAAAGATGTTATTACTATCCGATCTGGGTACCGGGCATCATGGAAGGTATCCTTTCGAACAGGGAGCAGTGCGACGCTCATCCTGTGCTTGCCGAATGCTTCGAGGAGTACACAAGAAAGAGAGTATCCATGCTGGCTCCGTTCATGGACACAGGCATGAACCTCATGCGTGTCATCCCGGTCCAGAGCGCTATCGAGAACAATTCGCGCAAGGCTAGTTATGATGAAGTTGCGAATCTGGTCGAGAAGGCGCACACCATTTCGGTCGGTCCGTGTTCGTGCAGACGTTCGCGCAGACTCATGGGCGAGGGCTGCGGACATCTTGAAGAGGACATGTGTATGTACCTCAACGACAACGCGGTCAACTTTATTGAGACAGGCGCTCACAGGCAGATCGATAAGGAGGAAGCATACGAGATCCTCAAGAGAGCCGAGGCCAACGGTCTTGTGCACGAGCTGAATGTGACCGACGGTTACGATGAAGCGAACGCGATCTGTAACTGCTGCGGCTGTTCATGCTTCGCTCTGCGTATAGCTTCGTATTTCAGAACGCCAGACGCTATTCGTACCAACTATGTCGCCAAGGTCGACAAGGATAAATGCGTGGCCTGCGGACAGTGCGTGGAAAACTGCCAGCTCAACGCTGTAAAACTGGGACAGAAACTCTGCGAACGCCCTGCGAATGAGCCTAGGCCTGAAGAGACAGCCCGCAACACGCTGTGGACGAGCAAGAGATACAATCCGGATTTTCGTATCAATCGTACCGATGTGATGCCTGAGGGCACAGCGCCATGTAAGTCGGCCTGCCCTGCTCACGTTCCGGTACAGGGATACATCAAGTTGGCTTCTGAAGGCCGCTACGATGAGGCCCACGAACTCATCATGAAGGAGATCCCATTCCCTGCTGTCTGCGGCCGCATCTGCAATAAGAAGTGCGAGGAAGCATGCACCCGCGGTGATGTCGACACTCCGGTCGCTATCGACGAGATCAAGAAGTTCATCGCTGACCACGAGCTTGGTTCCAAGGAGCGCTTTGTTCCTAAAATGCTGAACCAGCGTGGTGAGCCATTCACAGAAAAGATCGCTGTTATTGGCGCCGGGCCTGCAGGCCTCAGCTGCGCGTACTATCTGGCCGTAAAGGGTTACCCTGTTACGGTATTTGAAAAGGAAAAAGTGCTCGGAGGCATGCTGACGCTCGGCATCCCTTCGTTCAGGCTCGACAAGAGCGTTATCAACGCTGAGATCGATGTATTGAATAAGCTCGGCGTTGAGTTCAGGACCGGCGTAGAGCTCGGTAAGGACGTGACGCTGGACGGCCTGAGACAGGAAGGCTATAAGGCATTCTATCTGGCGATCGGCGCTTCGAAGGGCGCTGAACTGGGTATCAAGGGCGAAGACCTTCCGGGCGTTCTCTCTGGCATCGATTTCCTCAGAGACATCAACCAGGATATCAAACCTGAGGTAGGCAGTGCTGTTGCTGTACTCGGCGGCGGCAATGTTGCTCTCGATGTGGCCAGATCGGCTGTACGTCTCGGCGCTGATGTAAAGGTATACTACCGTAGAAGCGAAGATGAGATGCCTGCCGACAGAGAAGAAGTCGAAGAGGCGATCTCGGAAGGTATCGAATTCGTATATCTTGCTGCACCTGTTGAGGTATCCGGGAACGGAAAAGCCGAGACACTCAAACTCGAGAAGATGGCTCTCGGAGAGAAGGACGCGAGTGGTCGCCGCAAACCTGTCGGGACCGGAGAATTCTTCGAGGTTCCTGTGACATGCGTCATAAGCGCGACCGGTCAGAAGATAGAACTCGGCGGTATCGACCCTGCGGGTCAGCTGTCCGTAAACTCAAACGGAACTGTCAGAGCGGACAGCATTTCCGGCCAGACTTCCGTCGATGATGTGTTTGCCGGCGGAGATCTTGTTACCGGGCCTAAGTTTGTCATCGACGCTATCGCAGCCGGAAAAGAGGCCGCAATCTCGATCCACCGCTTCGTCCATGTGGGTCAGACGCAGGAGCTTGGCCGTGACCACAGAGACTATAGCTCTTTCGACACGGCGACAGCTCAGATCGATCCGGTAGGATTCGACAACGCGCCGCGCCAGAAAGCGACTGGCCCGGACGGCAATAAAGCAAAGACCACATTCGACGATCTTCGCACCACTTTCACCGAAGAACAGGTGAAGAAAGAATGCGGCAGATGCCTCGGATGCGGTACGGCAGTAGTCGACCAGTTCATGTGCGTCGGCTGCGGCGTATGCACCACTCACTGTAAGTTTGACGCTATACAGCTTGAGAAGGTCTACGATGCCGGCAATGGCAAGTACTTCGGTACACTCGGCAAGATCGTCACTCATGTTCCGAGCATTGGCGCCGGAATGGTGAAAAAGCAGCTGGGAAGACGCGGAGGCGGAAATGCATGAGATAGGCATAGCCAGGCAGATACTGCGCACAGTCGAAAAATACGCCGGAGAAAACGGCGCGGATGAGATCGCTGAAGTCGTTTGTGACTGCGGAGAACTGTCCCTTGTGATACCCGAGTATCTCGAGAAGACCTACCCCATGGTCATCAAAGGCACCATACTGCAGAACGCGAAACTTACCCTGAATACGGTTCCGGGACTCGCGGAGTGTGATGACTGCGATGAGATCTTCAACGTCGTAGAGCACAAGGGCTACTGCCCTGTCTGCGGAAGCTTCAACAAGACGGTGCTATCCGGCAAGACCTTCAGCGTGAAGGAAATTATAGTGAAGTAAAAATATGTATACATAATAATTTGCAGGGAATCTCTTGATACCGAGGGTTCGATTCCCTCATCATATCGCTCCACGAAAATAGGGACGGCTTTGCCGTCCCTCAGACCGTAGACAAAGTCCAAGTTTCAAAAACGGAACTTGGGCATTTCTCGTGCATATGAAAAATGTGTTCCGTTCAAAAGTGAGAAAAAAGTCTCTAATAAGCCGCCAAAAGGGCCTCCATCTGGGCCATTCTTAACACGTTTACTAAGTATGTTTGCTATTTTTTTCATGTTCATACAAGCGAAGGTCAGACCAACTTTCATGGCCATCTTTTCCTGAAAAACCCTTTTCTGGTCTTCCCTCTGCAGTAGGGGAAGATCGGAGTAACGCCGTCATCCATCAGGAGTTTTGCTATTGGAGGGTTCTTGCAGCCTGCTTCTCTATGTTCTCGGGCATCGACCCTGTCTCGGGATCTACCGGAAGCTGCCCCGATGTTATTACAAATCCATTAGTTATAAATGCCTGTGAATATGGACCGATCGCACCAGGTGCATTTTTTGTATCCATGACTGTTATTTGTTTTTCCCCCCATTAACACTGTTCACTATGATAGATCGTTAATAATCAACCCTTTCAGCAAGGAATGGGACAGCGGGTACTCCCTTGTCCCACTTCTTGCTTTGTAAGGGGTTTTTTATGGCTATCTTTTTGCTACAGTTTACTAAGTAGACCTGTCTCCTCGTTGAACTCGTTGATGAGCTCGTCTACTTTGGAAGCCTCTTTTCTGAGTGCGCCCCATGTGTTCTCTTCGTCATACCAAAGAGCATTGATCTCATCGACTGTCTTGCCCTGCTGCTCGACCCATGTGTAGTACTTGAGGTTGTGGATCCTCTTGCGGTCTTTATAGGTCAGCTCCATGAGGTTGTCATCCTTCTCATCAAGGATGTGCTTGTTGTAATGGAGAGCTGCCTTCTCGTGTGTGTACTCGCCCTGCTCGTCCTGAAGCTCTTTGATCCTG